>JAAYEX010000148.1 GCA_012728535.1 Clostridiaceae bacterium
CTCCGGCACTGGCTCTCTCTGGGCGGGTCCGGCGATCAGTCAAAACTGCCGAAAATCTTTTCTGTCAACTGGTTCCGCCGCGACAGTGACGGACACTTCCTCTGGCCCGGTTTTGGCGAAAACAGCCGCGTTCTGGCCTGGGTAGTGGGACGCTGTGCCGGCACGGCGGGTGCGGATAAAACCGCCATCGGCTATCTGCCGCGGGTTGAAGATCTCGACCTGACCGGTCTGGAAATCGATCCGGCAGACATGGAAGAAGTCTTGCGCGTAGATAAGGACGCCTGGCTGCAGGAAAGCGAACAGATAGAAGAAAACTTTAAGAGCTATGGCGAGAGAATGCCACAGGAGCTTTTCGACGAACTGGAAGCTTTGAAGAAAAGACTCTCTGAATAGAGGTAAATATGGATAAACGTGTACACGAAGAACTGCTTCAGGCCGAATACTGTGATGACACGAACTACAACGAGGAACTGAAGCAGAAAGAAACGAAGTTCATGCCCAGGGTTGAAACTTCCCTGCGCAAAAAAATAATAACGGTACCCGACGTGATCTATAAGGCGTCGGGTATCCTCCTGATGAGACGCAGAATCAAGTCACTCATTTTTACGACCGACATTTCCATCATGCGCAACCATAACGGAAATGCTCTGATGGTCGTATATCCTTTCACGCCCGAACTGGTCATCACCCAGGCGGCCATTTCCGTGGCGAACGTGCCGGTTTTTGCCGGCGTAGGCGGGGGTACCACGACCGGCAAACGCTCGATCGGCATAGCCTTTCAGGCAGAGTTGCTGGGAGCTGCAGCTGTGGTAGTAAACAGCCCGACTCCCAACACTGTAATCAAAAACATGAGCCAGACAGTTGATATCCCGGTCGTAGCCACAGTGGCCTCCATCTTTGATGACATTGTGGGCAAGGTTGAAGCCGGCGCGGCAATACTTAACATTTCCGGAGCAAGGGAAACACCTGCTCTGGTAGAAAAAGTCAGAGAAATCGTCGGCCCCGACTATCCGATTATCGCCACCGGAGGACCGACCGACGAAAGCATCCTGATGACGATTCAGGCCGGTGCCAACGCAATAACCTATACACCGCCCACAACAGCCGAAATTTTCGCCGAATCAATGATCAAATACCGCAATGATTCCGAGAAAAAAGCGCGGGCAGCCAAGTTCGAATAATCGACGTCCTCCTCTAAAAGGGGGACGTATACTTGTTGTTTTTTGTCATTTTGTTACGTCATTGCCAAGCATATGTAATTAAACTTGTTCTGAATGGATTGATAGCAAAACCCTAAGGTGATCCCTGAAAAACGGGACACAGAACAAGGAGGAAAATATATGAAAAAAGCACTGGCAATAATCCTGTCTTTGGTCATGGTTCTGACCTTTGCTGTTGCATGTGACAACGGTAAGGAACCCGTAAAGACAGACCCGCCGGCAAGTCAGCCGGGTGGAAGTGAAACACCGACCGAAGCCCCTACCGAGGCACCCGTCGGCGGACTGACAGCGACCATCGTCGTTCAGGCAGAGACCGGATGGTTGGAATACTATCAGGCCGCTGCAGACCGTGTTATCGCAGCTAATCCTGACAGCAAAATCGAATTGATGGAAGTCGGCTCATTCGACCACATCGATACTCTGGATCAGACAGATGCAACCAACCCTGACGTAGCAGACGTTTTCGCTCTGCCTGCAGACCGTTTAACCAACCTGGCAGGTAAAGACCTGCTCGGCGCACTCGACTCACACGCCATAGCTGCAGCAGCAGGCGGCTGGGACGATTTTGATGCCGGCCTGGGCGGACTTTTCGTCGTAGACGGTGAGTATCTGGCCTTCCCGTACAACATCGAAACTCTGATAGTTTTCGCTAACGAAGCTAACGCAGAAGCTGAAGGCATTGACCTGTCCGCACCTGTTGAAATGAATGACATTGAAAACCCGGCACACATCTTGCTGCCGGCCTTTGACGCCTGGTTCGGTGTTGCTTTGACCAACTCTGCCGAGATTGATCTGCTGGCACCTGCAGGCGACGGTTTTGCATCCGATCTGGCCAAAGACTGGTCAGAGCTCGAGCCTGCAAAACAGGCTGCAATAGAAGCTCTCTATGATTACTGGAAGCTCAATGCAGAAAACAATACGACACTCTTTGATGCTGATGCAGGCTGGGGCTACATTGATGAGCAATTCACCAGCGGCAATGCAGGCGTCCTGCGTATCGGTGGCCCATGGGAGACCGGTAGCATGAGAGACAGAACCAATGACGGCGCAGATCTCGGTATTTACAACATTGACCAGATCACTGTTGCCGGACAGCCGCTGAGACATTGGCAGGGAGGCTGGGGCCTCGCCATCAACCCTCGTATCGAGGATGATGCTGACAAGGTCGCACTGGCAGAAGCCATGATCGCCGAGATCATCAACCCTGACTTCGCCGAAGACCTCTTCCGCGCTACAGGCAAGATTCTCGAGAATGCAACAGCTGAGCAATATGAAGCTTCAGGTTTGGATGAAGTTGACAAGACCATTATCGCGGCAGTCATCAGATCCTTCAATATTTCACCCGGCAGACCCCTCTATCAGGAATTCGGTCAGGTCTGGGAGACCTGGAAAAACAGCGTCCTTTCCTGGAATAATGTCCAGCCGCAAGACGTTGAAGCAGCCTATGCAGAGCTGCAGGCAGCCTTTAGCGCCATGATGGCGAATATCGGCTAATCCAGCTGACAGCTAGTCAGAAAAAAGCTGAAAGCATTATTTGAAATGCTTTGCTAAAATAGACAGCAGGGGGAGCAATTC
>JAAYEX010000149.1 GCA_012728535.1 Clostridiaceae bacterium
ACCCCAGAACAATGAAATTAAAGTATCATCTGCTGGACACCGCCCTGCTCGGCCCTGATATGGAGCGCCTGGCCCGGGAGACTGCTATCGGACCCGGCGAGTATTTCCGTAAACTCAACTACGATATCGAAATCAGCCAGCAAGAGCTCTAAGCAGAAGGTAATTTATGGATTGCTGTGTCTTGCGAAAAATTGACGCCGACATGCTGGCCGAGATTGAGCTTTTGCGTCAGGATTACATTGATGCCGGCAGTGATATCTACGGGGCGGGTCCCTTGTTGCGGATGACCTCGATCGAACAATGGTGGGACTTTATCAAAAAGCTGGAAGATCCGGCTACTGTGCCGGACTACTGGGTGGTAAGTGAGCATTTTGTCTACCTGCGAAAATCGGATAACAAGATTGTCGGGGTGATTCAGTTTCGCCACTATTTCAATTCTTTTCTGGAAACATACGGTGGGCACATCGGTTATTCAGTTCGTCCCGGAGAAAGGCGAAAAGGTTATGCCACGAGGATGCTGGCTGAATGCTTACACGTATGCCGGGATTTCGGCCTTAAACAGGTGCTGGTTACCTGTGATCAGAACAACGAAGGCAGCCGCCGAACTATCCTGGCTAACGGAGGTGTCTATGAAAACACCGTCTATTACGAGCCGGAAGATGTCTTCCTCCAGCGTTACTGGATAGACCTGTAGAAACACGGCATTCAGCTGCCGGAATGCATGAACTGGTGCCAGGTACAGATCTATGCAGACGAAGCCATAAGCAGCAGTGAGCGTCGATTTTTTTGTTACAGATTCAGTTGCAAAAGACAACTTTTACTGTATGCTTTATTTAAGTGAAATTGCGATTTAAATCTCACTTATTTCATATCGGTATATAAGAAAGATCTCAGCAGACTATGCATTGATCGCCGGACGTAATAGGAGGTTAGACCTATGAATGATCCTAATCAAAATGGTTCTTATCCTGAGCCACAGCCACCGCAACAGCTACCTGAACAGCCCCAATACCAACCGCCGGTGCAGACCGAGCAGCCTCAGTATCAGCAGCCGGTGCAGCCCCAATATCAGCAGCCTGTAGAGCCGCAGTATCAGCAGCCCCCATACCAACAGTCTCAACAGCCCGTGCCTGACTATCAGCAGATGAATGAACAGGCCGGAAGAGACCCGTATATGCAGGGCCAGTATTCCGGCCAAAATATGCAGTACCAACAACCGCCTGTCTATGGTCAGGAGCCTTATCCACAACAGATGGGTCCTGCGCCGATACAACCGCCTCAGCCGGCTAAAAGCAGTGGCAAGGCAGTCGCATCCCTGGTCCTAGGTGTCCTCTCTCTAATAATGAGCATCTTAGCAATGGTCATTTTTACAGCTACATTTATAATTGGAGGCATAGGTTTTCTTCTAGGTGTTATAGCTGTTATTCTGGGAGTGATGGGTCGTAAAGACGCAATACAAAGTCAGGGACAAACTGGTGGCTCCGGTATGGCCACAGCCGGACTCATCATGGGTATCATCGGAATTATTCTAAATCTGATCGTCGTGGTTGCCTGCATGGCTTGCTACGGACGTCTGTACAAAGAAGTTTCGGATTTCGATTGGTCCTGGGATCTCCTTGAATAAAAGCTTGATTCATGTTTCAACTTTTATTTGTCAGTTTCATTAAGCCATTTGTTTCTGTAGGTCGGCTAACATTGCCGACCTACGGCATTATGATGGTGCTGGCCTTTATTGTTGCCGGCATTATTTTTTATCTGCTGGCACCTCGCGCTGACCTGCCTCGTGCCGATGCCTTCAACCTTCTGGCTCTGATTTTGGTC
>JAAYEX010000150.1 GCA_012728535.1 Clostridiaceae bacterium
CAGAAAGGTCAGCTAAGCCCTCTGTTAAGCACAATTAAGACTGCTTTCCTGCCTGCAAAATCCGAAAGCCTGCCTGCTTCTTCCTTGTAATCCTTCAATTCAAAATCCGGAGCCGGTTTTCTCAGTTCAACTTGTGACATCGTCATTACCTCATATCCCCTTGCCCACCCTCGCCTGGATAAGGCTAAGCTAACTTGTCGCTTACATATTATAAAGATTCTGTTGCTTAAACAAGCATTCACCAAGGATGCTCCGTGGCTAAGCCTTGGCCTCAGACTAACCGAGGCTTAAAAATCCTAAAACCCTGACCACACCGATAACTTAACCTTGTTTTTCAACATAGGCGTGAGTTCGGATGTAATCCAGAATAAGGGTTAAGCCTTCAACATTAGGATGCAGGCCATCATTTAACATCAACTCATCCTTAGCGTTGCCTTCATCATTCAAGAGAACGGAAATAGTATCCAGGTACATACATCCGGTTTCTTCTGCTATTGCCATAATCCAGCTGTTGCCTTCAGTAATCATGGCATTGGTTATGCTGCCGTAATACCTGTACTGGTGGGTAATGGGATAGATCGACTGCAGGATGATTATGGTATCAGGACTTATTTCCTTGATATCAGTTACTAAATCCATGTATTCTGCGCTGAAGTACTCTTCATCCATAAAAGATATGCCATTGATGCCTAAGGCGATTATCAGAATGTCCGGCGGATGCATGGCGACAACATCACGAATCGAACGCTGCGTATAGTCGTAGGGATCAAGAATATGATAGCTACTCTGGTAGGCCAAGGTCATCGTTCCTTCAGGTCCGGTCCAGATTTGCTTGGAAGCCTTTCCGTCACTCAAAAGTTCAAGCGGCCACAACCAATAAGTCGGTGAATCACAGATAAAGGTCATCCTGTCAATATATTCCTGACCCATATCCTCGCTGGGAAGCAGCAAGGCCGGTGAATCATAATTGACAGGTGTCAGCTCGGGATTTAACTCATAAATATACGCTGCCGAGCGATCCGGGTCAGGAGCAGGCGTAGTAGTCGTTTCCGGAACAGGTGTAGTTGTAGTTGTTGTAACAGGTGTCGGTGTGTTGGTTGTTGGTGGCGGCATTGAAGTCGTAGCGGTGATGGTAGAGGGTGTGCTTATTTTCTCGGTTACCTCTTCATTAGAAACCGGAGAACAAGCCACGGGCAAGAAGATACCGGACAAGATAGCCAGTACGATCAAATACATATAGGCTGACGATACTTTTTTAAGCTTCATTATCTTCCTCCCGGTTCAAAGTATTTCCAGTATATACACATTTCAGGTCACTTGGTATGAGCTCTCCGCTAAAAAAACCGCAGGCAAAACCATAAGAACCCTGGCAGACCGTGTACCTTCGCTCACGTCTATCTTTTCCGCCAGCGTCTATTCTGTATATATTATCCAAGAAGAAAGGGGCGAAAAACAAAATGAAAGATAAAGTAGTAATAATCGGCGCGTCTATCACAGGATTTTATGTAATGAATGAACTGGTCAAGCAAGGCTTTTCCGGAGAGATAAGTATCATTGACAGTAAGGGAGTGTACCCTTATAACCCTTACCCGCTTACAAAAGAATGGATGATGGACAAAGACGAGCTGGAGCCCCCTTTTCTTGCTGAGAAGGCCTTCTATGCGGATAATAATATTGACTTGCGCTTAAACACAAGGGTCACTTCCATCAACCCTGAAGAGCAGACGATCACAACTCAGCTAGGTGAAACAATTCCCTACGATCATTTAGTCATTGCAACGGGATCCACCTTGCGCAGATTGAGTATCCCCGGTGATGATGCTGAAGGTGTTTTTTACCTCCGTGATTTTGATGATGCAATGAAGATTAAGCAATGGTCCGGGGACAAGGAAAATGTAGTAATTATCGGGTCCGGCTTTATCGGTTTGGAGTTAGCCTCGACCTTTTCTCAATTAGGCAAAAAGGTTTCTGTAGTGGAAAAGTTTGGCAAGCCTCTCGAAAGAATCCTTGGTGAGCAAGTATCTGAGTATTTTACAAACATGCACCAGGCACATGGCGTGACTTTTGTCCTTGATCAAGCAGCTGAAAAGCTCAACAAAAACGCTGATGGCCATATTTCTTCAGTTCTTCTGGAAAACGGGCAGACTATCGAGGCTGATATGGTCTTAATTGCAGTAGGAGTTGTTCCCGATTCATCCCTTGATGTTGAGGGGCTGGACCGGGATCGCGGCATCGTTGTCAATGAGTATGGGGAAACATCCCTGGCTAATATTTATGCAGGGGGAGATGCCGCCATGTGGCCCTACAG
>JAAYEX010000151.1 GCA_012728535.1 Clostridiaceae bacterium
CGCCGAAGCGCCTGCTGTCGCTCATGCCTTGCAAAGCTCGGCACATGAAGTAACAGAGAAACTGGAGGCCGGTGAGACCTGCCTGTCTCTGGGTCGCCTACCCATGGATGACAACAAAATACCGGAGGCGGAAAGGCTTGATGTAGACTGCCGGGTGGCTGACCGCTACCGCGGTCGAAATGATCAGATGGCGGCTGATCTCAGTGAATATATCGGAGCCGGCGGGAAGGCTTTCATGTTTGCCGGCGGTGATGACCGGCGTGACAAACTTGTCAGTTTTGTAACTGAATATGATCTTGCTTCAGTGCAGATTTCAGATCTCCGCCTGCCTAAAGGTTTTATTTTGCCGGGGGCAGGATTATTCCTGCTGGGTACTGAAGACATTTTCGGTGTTAAAAAGACCCGAACCATGCGCCGCCGTCGTTCGAAGCGCGAGGTGTTTTATCAGGATTTGACCCCCGGATCCTACGTCGTACATGAAGAGCACGGTATCGGTCGCTATGAGGGTACGGAGACAATACGCACCTCGGACGGTGCTAGAGATTATCTTCATATCAGCTATGCAGACGGTGATTTACACGTGGCAGTCGATCAGTTCGACCTGCTCTCCCCCTATGTCCACATCGGCGAAGGGAAGGCAAAGCTCTCACGTTTGGGCGGCACGGAGTGGGCACGGCAAAAATCACGGGCCCGAGATTCGATCAAAAAGCTGGCGACGGATCTGGTTGCTCTCTATGCCGAGCGGCGGGCGCGCCGCGGCCATGCCTTTGCAGCAGATACCATCTGGCAGGAGGAGTTTGAAGCGCTTTTTCCTTATGAGGAAACTGAGGATCAGCTAATAGCTTTAGAAGAAATCAAGGCGGATATGGAATCAACCCGGATCATGGATCGCCTGATTTGTGGAGATGTCGGTTTTGGAAAAACGGAGCTCGCTTTCCGCGCCATGTTCAAAGCAGTGGCGGACGGATATCAGGCGGTCCTGCTCGCACCGACAACCATACTCTGCAAGCAGCATTATGAAAATTTGCGTGAGCGCCTGCAGGATTTCCCCGTAACTCTGAGAGAAATGAGCCGTTTTGTCCCGGAAAAAGAACGCAGACAGACGGTGGCTGACCTGAAAAAGGGCACAGTTGATGTTGTTGTCGGAACACATCGTCTTCTGTCTCAAGATGTTGAGTTCAAGAATATGGGCCTGTTGGTTGTAGACGAAGAGCAGCGCTTTGGCGTTGATCATAAGGAAATAATCAAGGCCAGACATCCGGCAGTGGATGTGCTTTCTCTGACAGCGACACCGATTCCACGAACCTTGCATATGTCCTTGTCCGGTATCAGAGACATTTCTCTTTTGGAAGAAGGACCTGAGGATCGCCGGGCAGTGCAGACCACCGTCATTGAATATGACGAAAAATTGGTGATTGACGCGATCAGGCGTGAGCATGCCCGTCGGGGCCAGGTTTTTTATCTCTTTAATCGCGCACGTTCGATTGACCGTAAAGTTGCTGAGTTGTCGGAAAAAATGCCGGGGCTGCGTTTTGTGGCAGCTCACGGTCAGATGGATGAACGGCGGCTGGAGAGGATAATCGGAGAATTTGTCAATGGTGACCACGATGTGCTGGTGGCAACGACGATTATTGAATCCGGCATTGACATGCCGAATGTAAATACGCTTGTGATCGAGGACGCCGACCGGCTGGGACTGGCCCAGTTATATCAGATCAGGGGTCGTGTGGGTCGGTCCGGACGGCAGGCATATGCTCTGGTAACATACCGGCCGGATCGGGCTTTGAGCGAACAGGCCCAGAAACGCCTGCTGGCGATACGGGATTTCACAGAGTTAGGTTCGGGCTTTCAGATTGCTTTGCGGGATTTGGAAGTACGTGGTGCCGGCAGCCTTTTAGGCGGTGAGCAAAGTGGCCACTTGGAAAATATCGGCTACGATCTCTACACCAAAATGCTGGACCAGGAGATAGATGTCCTGACTGCAGAAGTGCCGGCGAAAAAACGGACGGAGACGATTGTCGAGTTGCGGGTGGATGCCGGTTTGCCGCATATGTATATCTTGCAGGATGAAGAGCGACTGGATCTTTACCGCAAGATTGCCGCTATTGACAATGTTGATGATTATCGTGATGTACTTGATGAAATGATTGACCGCTACGGTGACCCGCCGGCCAAAGCCATGGCATTGCTGGACATTTCCTTTATCCGCGCCTTCGGTGAGCGTGCGGGCTTTACACGCATTCGCGGCCGCGGGCGCGACCTTGAGCTGGTGATAGATGAGGAGAACGGCGCCGATATGGAACTGATCGCTGTGCTTATGGCGGCTGAATCAGGCCGCCATAAGCTGGTTTTTAACGCGGGCAAAAGACCCAATATTATGGTCTGGGAAGCAGCAGCTGATGAAAACAAGAGCACTGCAATCCTCCGTGACCTCTTCGCTCAGGCAGACGAGAAGTCTTAGTGCATAGAAAGGTGCCCGGCACCAAATTAGGCACCAAATCATTCAATGATGGTCAGCAGATCATCCATATTCTTGCGCTCGAAGTGCCTTTTAGAGGGCTTTGAGGCTTCACTGGCATAGCCTATGGCCAGGGCCAGAATCGGGTGCTCGGCAGCCGGCATCTTAAGGTCATCTTTTAATTTTTCTACATCAAATTCGCAGATCATGCAGCTTTTCAGGTCTAAATCTTCCGCTTCCAGCATGATGTGTGTGCCGACGATCCCGATGTCGAGCTCTACAGCGTTGAAAGAATCTTGTTCTCTGACCCAGCCTTCATCTTCAATTCCTGTAATGAGAATATGCACGGGTGCATTGAAATTCGAAAGTATGGACCGGCCTTTCTCGCCTTTTAAGAGATACAAACTGAAAGCCTGGTTATTGTGTGCTGTCGGTGCTACACGGGCGGCCTCGAGCAGCAGCTCCAGTTTCTCTTCTTCTAGCTCTTTTTCCGGATCGAAACGCCTTTCAGAATAACGGTCCTTTAATAAATCAAGTAATTTTCCCATTTTTTAATCCTTCCCTGATCTTTGTTTTGAAAAAATATTACTCTGCCTGCATAGGCCCTGCAGCCTCTGCCAATTTAATGTTAGAATTATAGCAAAGTTAAAAATATATACACCATAAGTATATAAGACATTCTTAAGGAGGAGTTATATGTCACTAAAGGGAACAAAAACAGCAAACAATCTGATGATCTCGATGGCCGGTGAAGCGCAAGCGACTTTCCGCTACAACATAGCAGCCAAACAGGCAAAATCCGAGGGCTACGTGCAGATTCAGAACATTTTTGAAGAAACTGCCCGCAACGAAGTCGAGCATGGCAAGCGTTTCTACAAATTCCTGCGTGAAGACTTTGAACCCGATGAGGCAGTCAATGTTAACTGGGATTATCCGGTGACCTACGCCGATACAGTTGAAAATCTGAAGAGCGCTATCAATGGCGAGCATGGAGAAGCTCATGATATGTATCCGGGTTTTGCTGATATCGCCGAAGAAGAGGGATTCCCCGAGATTGCCTATGTCTGGCGTGAAATTGCAGAAGTAGAGGAAGCGCATGAAGCCCGTTTCCGCAAACTACTGGACAATATTGAGAACGACCGTGTCTTTAAACGTGATGAGGAAGTCTTGTGGAAGTGCAATAACTGCGGCTACATCCATAAAGGCAAGTCAGCTCCCAACCTATGTCCGGCTTGTGCTCATAAGCAGGAATACTTTGAGTTATTCGTCGAGACTTACTAGGTGAATTCTACCATTGTGCTCTTCTGCTTTTGGCGGAGATAGAAAAGGCCTTCGGAAGTTCCGAAGGCCTTTATACTTGGTTTTGGTGAGAGCCGGATGATAATTATTCTTTGCTAAGTTTATCCTTACTGATGGCATTTTCCAGGACCATGCCCACATAATGAACCGGGTCTTTTACTGTGGCGTGAAATGGCGAGTAGGCCAGGTCCAGATGGAACAAGTCGCTGACTTTCGCCCCGAGTGTCATGGCCGTGACAAGGACATCAATGCGTTTATCGACGCCGTTCTCGCCAACAATCTGAACTCCCAGAAGCTTTTCTGTCTCACGATCAGCAATGGCCTTGATAATTATATCTTTGCCGCCAACCGAGGTCACTTTGTCGGGTCTTTTGATATGGACTACATCAATATCGTAGCCTTCTTCGCGCGCCTGACTTTCGCCCAATCCTGTTCTGGCAACACTGAGGTCAAAGACCCGGAAAATACCGGTTCCATAAACTCCTCTGAAAGTCAGGCTGCCACCGGTGATGGCATCCCCGCAGATGCGTCCGGTCTTGTTTGCAGTCGAACCCAGAGGGAACCAGCCTGCTTTTTGTCTGATCAGATCAAAGTGCTCGACACAGTCACCACAGGCATAGACATCGGGATCATTGGTTTGCATGCGTTCATCAACTGCGATGGCCCCAGTCGCTCCCAGGTCGATGCCGGCATCTTTGGCCAGACTTACCTCGGGTCTGACACCTGTGGCCATAATAACAATGTCGCCGGGTATTCTTACGCCCTCGGCGGTCAGAAGAGAAGATGATTTTATTTTCGCAGCCTGGGTATTTGTGTAGGTCTTAACTCCGTGATCGTTCAGATGTTTTTCAATATGAACTGACATGTCGGGGTCCAGAGCGGGGGTGATCTGAGGGGCCATCTCAATGACATGGATATCCAGACCAAGACGGGACAGGTTTTCCGCCAGCTCCATTCCTATAC
>JAAYEX010000152.1 GCA_012728535.1 Clostridiaceae bacterium
CTCAAGTACCGTACCTGAGAAAAGCAGATTTTTCTGGAGGACTATGGCAACCTTATCCCTTAGGGCAATCAGGTCATAGTCTCTAACATCAACACCTGCTACTTTAACTGCGCCTTCGCTTACATCGTAGAGGCGGGGAATCAGACTGATCAGTGTCGTTTTTGAAGAACCGGTGGAACCTAAAATCCCTATGGTTTCTCCGGATTCAATCTTCAGGTTAATATTGTTTAAAACGTACTTATCCTCCCCCTGGTAATAGCCGAAGGAAACGTTTTCAAATTCGATGTCGCCATTTTTAATTTCCCTGACAGAATTTTCCCCATTAGTAATTGAGGGTTCTTCATTCAAGACCTCTGAAATACGTTTGGCTGAGGCGACAGACATACTGAGATTTACAAATATCATGGATAACATCATCAGGCTCATAAGAATATTGATAGTATAAGTAAACATGCTCATCAGCTCGCCCGTAGTCATGTCTCCATAACTGACAAATTGGGCGCCAAACCAGCTCAGGGCAAGGATGGAAGCATACATGGTGAATTGCATGAGCGGTGAGTTGAAGACAAGGTAGTTCTCTGCCCGCCGGAAGGTTTTTCTTAAGATACCGGCTGCATTAAAGAATTTCTCCTTCTCATCTTCTTCTTTTACATAGGCCTTGACCACCCGGATATTGGAGACATTTTCCTGAATGATGGAATTCATCTCATCATATCTCTGGTAACCTTCTGTAAAAATTGGTGTTACCTTATAAATTAAAAGGCCCAGCACCAGTCCTAAGAAGATAGCAGCTACAAGGAAGATCATCGCGAGCTCACTGTTGATGTAAAAAGTCATGAACATTGCCACTATCAGCATCAGAGGTGCTCTTACCAGCATCCGCAAGGCCATCTGGTAGGCGTTCTGAACATTGGTGGCGTCAGTCATCATGCGGGTAACAAGACCTGAGGTTGAAAATTTATCCATATTGGCAAAGGAAAATGTCTGTATCTTTTCAAACATGGAATTTCTGAGGTTGCGGACAAAACCTGAAGAAGCGTATGCTGCAAAATGGCCACTTGAAAAACCGAAGAGCAAGGCTAAGGCCGCCATGGCGAGCATGAGCCCGCCATAAAGAAAGACTGCCTTTAAATCGCCCTTGTTTACACCTTTATCTATAATAAATCCCATAAAAAAAGGAAGCATGAGTTCCATAATAACTTCGCCAACCATACATAGCGGAGCAAGTAAGGAGGCCTTTTTGAATTCTTTGACCTCCTGTAATAATCTAGCTATCATATTTCACCTTCATTAAGCGTTTTCACCTGTATTTTCCCCCACCTGATCGAGGACCTTATAGAAAATCTTTAAATCTTCTTCACTGATATTTTTTATTAATCTCTCTTCTAAATCATCCATATGCCGGTCCATTTTATCGGTTAATTGCAAGCTTAGGGGGCTGACACTGATTTCCTTCAGACGCCCATCATGGGGGGAGCGCTGGCGGACGATGTAGCCGTCGCGTTCCAGCACATTCAGCATTTCAGTAGCAGTTGATCTGCGGACATGGAGCATATTTTCGATATCCCTTTGATATACCGGCTTATCCTGCTTGCTGATATAAAGCAGAACACGTACTTGCCCATGCGTTAAATTGATATTTTCTTCAGCTCGTTTTTTTGCGATGCTATGCTTAATCAGCTGCTGCACCTTACGGAGCTCCAGACCGATTCTTCTATCCATACACATACTCCTTCCTCGATTGTTAGCGCCCTAACTATGTTATTGATATGGGCTGCTTCTGTCAAGCTTTTTGTCCGGCAGATAGAAAATAATATCCGCCGTTATTTTTCTTATCCTGTCAGCTGTTTTTTACCAGAAAAGCAGCTCTGTGCATGATCTGGTGCCAGGCACGTTTCTATGCACAAACAGCTGTGCATGATCTGGTGCCAGGCACGTTTTGATGCATTAGTCTGTGCATGATCTGGTGCCAGGCACGATTTCATGCACAAAAACAGCTCCGGGAACCCGGAGC
>JAAYEX010000153.1 GCA_012728535.1 Clostridiaceae bacterium
ATATTGCGCCGCGGTATTTCCAGCATCTGAGCTTCATTGTTTCGTGCAGGTCTGGCCAAAAGCGTAACACTGCCTTTAACCGGCAGATGGGCATACTTATTGGATTTAATATCTAACATGCGTTTTCCGGAAGAAATGGCCTGACCAAGATCAGGAAATATCTGCACCGGTATTGTTGAGGTGCACCAACCGTGAACAATATTGTCATAAACAATCGGCCATTGAGCTAACCAGTAACCGGGATGTCTCTTCTCAGTAAAGCCGAATATTTCGTCCAACTCCGCATTAGGTTCAATCAGGCTAATAGGCTGCAAACCAACGTCTTCGTAGGAAGTAAGATTCAGGAAGCTAAAGGTTAGTGAATTAAAATGAGGTATACGCAAGCGCTCGGGTTGCTTTGCAACAAAAGTACCTCGCCCCTTCTGGATTTCTAAAATACCGTCTGAAACTAATTCAGAAATAGCTTGGCGTACAGTTGGACGTGATAAATCGAGTTCCTCACATAATTGCATCTCTGAAGGGATGCGTTCGCCCTGCTTGTAACTGTTATCTTGAATGCGTTCTACAATTAACTCACGCAACTGCGCGTATAGTGGAATACTACTATGCTTATCAAGTTTCATGGGTTCGCCTCCTCAAGCTGGTCCTTACATCTTATCATAGATACCGGATAATGCAATTGAAAGTATGAATAGACATGCTGTAATAACATGATAACCCATGTCACTTACCGGCGACAAATTCAAACTGAGATCTTCAGGTAATGGGCAACAGTTGCATATCTACGAGCTTGCCATTTGGGGTCAGTTCACAGGCTGCATAGAGTATCTCAATAGGTAAATCATCCAATTGATGCCTGGCAGAAAAAACAGTTGCACAATTTTTGATTCGAGAAACTTGTCCGGATGACAGGGCATTTACTGCTCCTCCGAAAGCATCTGAATTGCTTCTCCCCTTTACTTCAATGACATACAGAGTATTGTCCCTAATTGCAATGAGATCAAGCTCACCCAAGCCGGATATTTTAACTCTTCGACCCAAGATTTTATAGCCCTCCCCGATCAGATAAGAAGCCACATAAGATTCTGTCTCTTCTCCCGTGCGCCAGGGGCGGTATTTATTGATTGAAAAGTTTTTCAAAAAACTGCGGCGATGTAAGGGACAGGCACCATGTATTTTTAAGGCTTGGATATGCTCGGCTGTGCCATAACCTTTATTGCTGGAAAAAGAATATTCAGGATAGAGCTCATCATATTGGCACATAAGATGGTCGCGACTGACTTTTGCCAATATGGACGCGGCTGCTATCACGTTGCATTCAGCGTCTCCATGGACTTTGGCCAATACCGGATAAGAAAACCCTTTAAGGCTGACGGCGTCAACCAGGGCCAAATCAGGTTCTACAGCTAAGCCTTTCAAAGCATTTGACATAGCCAGACGACTTGCTTCCAAAATATTCATTACATCAATATCAGCAGCTGAAACTGAAGCAACATGCCAGCTGACAGCATGCTCAACTATCTGTTCGTAGAGAGCTTCGCGTCTTCTTTCTGTCATTTTCTTCGAGTCATTGAGACCAAGAAATTTTATGTCTGCAGGCAAAATACATGCTGCAGCAAAGACAGGACCGGCCAATGGTCCGCGACCGACTTCATCAACGCCTGCGATCAGACAATAACCCTGTTCTCTGTAGGCAGCTTCAATTTTTGACATTTGTTCATATCGTTCGCGGTCTTTATCACTGATTCTAATTTTTGTCATTTTGGCCTCTCTAAACTGATTCTTGCAATTTTGCCTGAGCGAAAATCAGCCAGGAGCATACGTGCAAAGCGCTCAGTATCTATGCGCCCACCACTTAATATGCAACCTTTATGCCGGGCAGCTTCCAAATACATCTCGTATAAGCTGACAGAATCCTCATCATCAGCAACATCATCGGAATCTAAGTCATAACGCTTAAGCAGATCAGCGGGATAATGCCGAAAGATTTCGCTGAAAAGACGAAATGCCAGATCCTCCAGTGGTAAGATATCATCTTTGATAGCGCCGGTAGCCGCTAAAGCGAAGGCGGCATGATCTGAGGAAATTTTCGGCTCCAGCAAACCTGGTGAATCCAGCAGTTCCAATTCAGTGCCGACTCGCAGCCAACGGATGGATCTGGTTACACCGGGTCTGGATTCAACGGGAGCACTGCGTTTTCCGATAAGAGCATTGATCAGTGTTGATTTGCCGGTATTTGGCACACCTCCGACCAAAATGCGCAAAGGTCTGGCTTGCCGTCCCCTGCCTTGCGCACGTTCCAAGATAGGCTGATGATATTTATCCAGCTCTTTGCGCAATCTGATAAGATCAGCAGCGGAATTGAGGCAGAGAGCCAATGCCCTCATCTTCTCTTTTTGATTATAGAAATTCAACCATTCTTCCGTGACGGAGGGGTCTGCAAGATCTGCATGTGACAATAATAAGAGATGTTCTTTATTAAGAGATAATTCAGTAAGCAAGGGATTCCGGCTACTTAGCGGTACACGGGCATCAGCGACCTCAACCAACAAGTCTACACGACTCAACTGTTCCTTAATTTGTCTGGTAGACCGTGCCATATGGCCCGGATACCATTGGATATTTCTGTCTTTGCGGTCAGCCATGTTTTACTCCTTAAAAAGAAAAAGGACGGTCTTGACCGTCCTCATCTACCAGTTTCATAAAGGCAATTTGCTCAGTTCAATCTGACCAATTCTTGCTTTTAATCATCTTTTTTGCTGACTAGACGTTCTTTGACACGAGTACGTTTTCCAACGCGGCCGCGTAAGTAATACAACTTAGCACGACGTACTTTACCTTTGCGCAGTACTTCTATTTCAGCGATCTTGGGTGAATGAAGTGGAAATACTCTCTCCACACCGACACCATACGATACACGACGAACCGTAATGGTTTCGCTCAGTCCTGAACCCTTACGGGCAATAACTGTTCCCTCAAAGATCTGGATGCGCTCACGAGCGCCTTCCGTAATTCTGAGATGAACATGTACACGGTCGCCTATTTCAATATAGTCGAAATCGCCTTTTAGGTGGGATTGTTCTACCGCTTTAATTAAGTCCATATTGCGTACCTCCTTTTTTATCTTTTAGAGATGTTCATGCACGCAATTGCAGCGGACCATCCCACAAACCTATAGCATTCTAGCAGATTAATTAAGGCTGTTCAAGCACTTTATACAAACCTTAAGATCGCTTTCAGTTTTGATTTTCTTCTTCCAGCCAGAGCAAAAATTCTTTTATCTGCTCATGGCTTAGTTCCATATTATCCAGCAAATCCGGTCTCATTTGAATTGTCTGCCATAAGCTGTCACTACTTCGGTGTCGCTTGATCCTGGCCTCATGTCCTGACAAAAGCACTGGAGGAACACGACGGCCCCTCCAAAGTTCAGGCCTGGTATACTGGCGCTCAGATAAAAGGCCACTGCTGAAGGATTCATCCTGCCACGCCTCTTCGCTGACAAGTACGCCATCCAGAAGTCTCGCAGTAGCATCAATAATAAGGCATGCCGGAAGTTCACCGCCGGTAAGAACGAAATCACCGACTGAAACCGGTTCAGCGCCGATCTCATCCAAGACACGGGCGTCGATGCCTTCGTAGTGGCCACAGAGCAAAATCAGATGGTCTTCTTCTGCAAGTTCTTCTGCCATTTTCTGATCAAAACTGCGACCGCCTGCCTGCATAACCAATGTTCTGGGTGAACTATCCTCAGCCCGGGCCTGCTGCCATGCCCGGAAAACGGGTTCGCACATCATCAGCATGCCGACTCCGCCACCATAAAGGCTGTCATCGACCTGACCGTAATCGTTAATAGCAAAGTCGCGAATCTGAATGGTTTCAAACTGAAACAATTCCCGTTCCAAAGCACGTCCGAGAATGCTGCTTTTTACATAAGACTCAAGCAATTCAGGAAAAAGAGTCAGAACGGTAAACTTCATTCAAGATACCCCACATCCTTGATCTCTTAGTCACGCTGGCGATAGATTTCAAATAAACCGTCCGTCAGCTTTACCCGGATAAGCTCATTTTGCTGATCAATCTCGACAATTATCTGCTTTGTAAAGGGAATCAAAAGATTGTTTTCACCCGCTTTTTCCACAAGCATCACATAATGTGCACCGGTGTCAAACATGTCTGTTAATTCCCCTAATTCGCCATAGTCCTGATCAAAGACATTAAGACCGATCAGATCAGCCACGAAATACTCATTCTCTGACAATGGCAGCATGTCATCACGTCTGACAAACAACTGTGTTCCACGCTGCTTCTGTGCTTCTTCCGTGCTCTCAATGCCTGACAAACGGAGAATTGCACCCTTGTTAGAGTAACTGACACTCTCAAGCCTGCGCTCAGTTTCTACAGAGCCCGAACGGCATATCAGCGCAAGACCCGGTTTGAAGCCTTGCTTGTCATCGCTGAAAACTTTGACAGACAGCTCGCCCCTGATACCATGCGCCCCGTGTACTTCTCCGACTAAAAGTAACTTCTGGATCATTCGACAATATCAACGATGATGCGGACTCCGTCAATTGTGCCTTTGGCCTTCATGACCGACCGAATCGCATTGGCTCTTTTTCCGCCTTTGCCGATGATTCGTCCCATATCATCAGGATCAACCTTGACCTCAAGTTTGATTTTTCTTCCTTCTCTGCTTTCTTCAATCTGAAGTTCTTCCGGATGATGGAGCAAAGGTTTGACAACCGTTCTTAAGAGTTCTTTCATGGATTACTCCTTTTCATCAGCTACGGTTTCGGCTTCCTCTTCAACAAGGTTATTTTCAGCGACAGGAGCCTCAATAGCTACTTTGGTCGCTTTTGCTGGTTCTTCAGCTGTTGCAGCACTTGCTTCCAGCACATTATTGTAATGCAGGAGCTTGCGTACTGTCTCTGTTGGCTGAGCACCGGTTCCGAGCCAATACTTTACTCTCTCAACATCGACTTTAAAAGTTGAAGGCTGAGTATGAGGATTGTAGGTGCCGATCTCTTCAATAAAGCGACCGTCACGGGGTGAACGAATGTCGGCTACTACTACGCGATAGTAAGGTTGTTTCTTTTTACCGACTCTTTTTAATCTGATTTTTACTGCCATTTTGTCCTCCTAGACAAATTCTTTTTATTATTATTGAAAAACGGATAAACCGAAATTTCTACCATTTAATACTGTTAGGGTCAAATTGCTGGCGCTTGCGCTTTCCACGCCTGCCTCCCATATTGCCAAATTGCTGCATTAGCTTAAGTGAGTCGTTATACTGGCGTACAACCTGATTTACTGCCTGTACACTGGTGCCTGAACCACTTGCTATACGTTTGCGGCGGCTGGCGTTAAGCAATTTAGGGTTTTCCCGTTCAGCCATTGTCATAGACTGAATAATAGCACGCACAGAAACTAATTGATTCTCATCAACATCCAGATTTGCAGCCTTTCCACCAATGCCGGGAATCATGGAAAGCATGTCTTTAATAGAGCCCATATTCTGAATCTGTTCGAGCTGCTCCAACATGTCTTGCATGGTAAAGCGATTCTGACGTAAACGGTCAAGACTTTTCTTCGCCTTTTCCTCATCCAAAGTCTGTTCCGCTTTTTCAATTAATGAAAGCACATCACCCATACCGAGAATTCTGGATGCCAGGCGATCCGGATAAAAAGGTTCCACGTCTCCAACCTGTTCACCTGTACCGATAACCTTAATCGGCTTGCCTGTCATTTTGCGGATGGAAAGCGCTGCACCGCCTCTGGCGTCACCGTCCAGCTTTGTCATGATGAAGCCGTCCAGGCCGATCTGTTCTTCAAATTGACTGGCAATCTCCACTGCTTCCTGAC
>JAAYEX010000154.1 GCA_012728535.1 Clostridiaceae bacterium
GCAGTGTGGCAGGTACCTACGGTATGGCGGCCATGTGGGGTTCTGTCATCGTTGGCGGCCTTATAGAATTCGTTTTCGGTGCAAGTCGCCTGATGAGCAAGATCAGAAAACTTATTCCGCCTGTTGTTATCGGCTCTGTAGTAGCCAGCATCGGTTTTGTTGCTACAAGAATTGCCGTAACATGGACATTCTCGAACCCTTCACCCATGCTGCTTTCGATGGCACTGGTTGCGTTTTTGCTGGCTCTTTTCCTTAAATTCCGTACCAAGGGAATACTAAGCCACGGCTTTATCCTGGTTTCAGTTGTGGTTGTGGGAGTTATTGTGGGATCAGCACTTGGTGAGATGAAATGGGATGGCGTCCGGAGCGCCGCCTGGTTCGCCCTGCCGAAATTATTCCCTTTCAAGGACTTTGAGGGTGTTGGAACCGGTCGGGCAATCGCAATAAGCGGTGCTGCTATTCTTGGTGGCCTTTCCGGCTACATCGGCTCCATGTTTGAATCGGTAGGTGACTACGCAGCTACCTGTGCAGCCGCCGATGAAACCTTTAAGGTTAAGCATATCGATCGCGGTATCATGGCAGAAGGTTTGTCCTGCTCAATCGGTGCTTTGTTTGGTGGAATGCCGTCAACAAGTTATACACAAAATATCGGCGTTATCGCAGCAACAGGAATTGCTTCCCGCCGCGTCACTCAAGTGGCTGCCGGATTTTTCCTTCTCTATGGTTTCGTTCCGAAACTGGCCGCTTTACTGGCAGCTATTCCCAGACCCGTAATCGGTGCAGTATTCCTGCTCACAGCGTCCATGATCATGCTGTCCGGTCTGGACATGGTTATGTCATCGAAGGATAAAACACAGCGCAACACAATTATTGCAGGAACGACACTGGGCCTGTCCGTTATGCTTCCCTATCATGTCGCTACGGCAGGGAAAGAGTGGGCTGCAAGTCTGCCTCCCTTCCTCAATATGTTTGTCAACAGCAATATTTTCATCGCTGTAGTTGTCGGCGTTGTATTGAATTTGTTGCTAAATGTGATTTTCAAGCCAAAAGAGACCGACAATGATACAGAAAAAAAGCAGGAGTAGAAATCATTTAGGAGTATTTGTATGATGCACCTGTAGTACAGTGCATCATCCAATTAGGAAAATTATATTATCAGCAGTGCCGTTGTCGGCGATCGCGGAGTGTGTCTCTTGATGACCAATACCGGCACTGCTTTGGAGAAAGACCCTGCAGGACAGTGTCAGAGTACTAGAACGCACGTATGCCATATTAAGCGCGCTGGAGCGTGCAGGCCGTCCGCTCTCTGTTCAAGAGCTTAGTGATATGACGCAAATTCCTAAAAGTACCGTGCATCGTCTCCTATCAACCATGCTTAAACAAGACTTTATCGAACAACAGCAGGAAGACGGCAGATACAGGCTTGGTTTACGTTTCCTTGAACTTGGTTATTCAGCAGCTACATCGCGAAGTATCATCAATATTGCAAATCCTTTCATGCAACGCATTTCGTACGAGCTACAGGAATCAGTTTGTCTGGCACTGATGAAAAACGGAGAGGTTTTGATCATACACTTCTGTGAATCTCCAAAAAATTTCAATGTTGTCTCTCGTGTTGGATCGCGTCTTCCCGCTCACTGCACTGTACAGGGCAAAATAATGCTGGCATATATGAAGCCGAATGAAGTTAAGCAGATTCTTGACCGGCATGGGATGCGCATTTATACACCAAGCACCATCCACACTTATGAGGAATTGAAGCCTGAATTGGAGAGTATTCGCGAACAAGGTTATGCTATTGAGCGCAGTGAATTCAAAAAAGATCTCTTCTCTGTTGCTGCCCCGATTTTCGATGCCTCAGGAAAAGTTCTTTATTCTTTTGCGATTGTCAGCATGCCCCATAAGATAGGATCACCGGTATTTGAACGTGCCAAAGAATATGCTGTAGAAGCTGCGAAGGATATCACACACGATTTGGGCTATCGCTAAGGTGCTTCACTTTTTAAAAACTGATAATCAGTAATTTGCTTCCATATAACCATCACGGACAATGATGGCATCTATTTTTTTACCTGCTTTACATAAAGGGCATGCAGCGGGTCTGTAGAGCTCATAGTGTGGCAGGTTTTCTCCGACAAAGAGAGAATTAATCTTATGTTCCTGCTGGTCGGGATAGGCGTTAAGCAGGGCTGAAATTCCGACTATGTTGCCGTGGTAATAGGTTAGTGCCTCCAGGGCGGCAGCCAAGGTGCTTCCACCTGTAATAGTACTTAGCAGCAAAATGATTTCCCGGTCATTGATCAGTTTCATTGTGTCGGTTTGAAAGGTCAGCTTCTTGTTGATATTCAGAATCGGTGTTACGACATTGATATCTCTGCCTCTGTTTTTAACGGACAGTCCAGGCTTTAAGAGCTCTTCTGCCAGATAAGCTCCGATTACTTCAGTTTCATCCATGCAGACAATGGTGTCGACAAAGGTGCTTGATACGTAAGGTAATGCCAATTCACGCGCTACCTCCCTGGCAAGTAAGGCACTGGATTTAAGATGGTTTACAGCGAGATAATGTGTGCGATGTGAGTTGCTGGTGGCATAATGCCCCGGAATCATGTTTACACTTATTGACGGGTTTCTCTCTAGCGGAATAGTAATCATATCTTCGTTCATGACAATTCCTCTTTCTCTTTTTAGTGGCTTGGCATATAGATCAAGGTGGTCTTTCAAATTACGAAAAAGAATACTTTCTTTTGATAATTCTATCTTATCTTGCCGGAAAAGTGCAAAGAGGGGAGGAAGAATGCATAAGATGAACCTTATTTTAACAGCTCATAAACTAGACAACATACCATGTGCTTTGAGATATACGGTATTCCGATATCCCATTAGAAAGACAAGAGTTATAGATCCTCATTAATTGCGTCTATTCTACATGGAGTATATAATTTCTACTAAATTGTGTGTAAAATGGTAAATTCGCTTATAAACGTGGTCTATATACATAATGAAAGACCGTTTTAGTGACAGCCAGCGTGCAAGGATATTTATACTACGGAATTCAAGGCAGATTTTGTATAGCTTTCGCTAAATTACTTGAGGTGTTTATGCTTAATCCCGGTCTATACGAACAAGTCATCAATAATGAGATTGATAGCAAGCTCTCTGAGATTTCTGCGGCCAGACAAGCTACTAGTCCTATCGATAAAGCAGAAGCATCAAAGGTTTTAACCCAGTATCTTACGGATGTGGTGCAAAAAGGACTGGATAATTTGATAGATAAGGGCGGGAAGTTATCAGACCAGGTTGAACTTAGCAATAGAATTATCGAAACGATTAGACAAATGACTGAAGAGTCAGAATTTGCTGCTTGGTCAGTGGATGAAAAGGCCCAACAGCTTTTCGCTCTTTTAGGAGAGA
>JAAYEX010000155.1 GCA_012728535.1 Clostridiaceae bacterium
AGATGAGCAACTCGATTTTAAGATTTTGTACGGTATTGCCAGACAGGGAATTGTCGTGCGCGATCCGGCAGAAGTCGCAGGCGTCAACATCGAAACAGCCGGCAAAAAGATCAACAAACGGCCTTCCGGTCAGGATGGACTGAGCCTGCTTCCGCTTTTTGACACAATCATTGAGCAAGTAAAGGGCTATCCCGACTATTCCGATGAGCCCCTCCGTTTCCAGATTTCTTCCCTAGCCTACGACGATTACATAGGACGCCTGGGGATCGGCCGCATCGACAGGGGCACCATCCACCCCGCAGAGACCATTGTCATCGTCGACCACGAGGGCAAGAGCCGAAGCGACAAGATCAACCAGTGTTTCAGCTACCAGGGCTTGAAGCGGGTAGAAGCAGCTGAGATCTCCTGCGGAGACATCTGTGTTGTATCCGGCATCAAGGACATTACGATCGGCGACACCATCTGCCATCCCGACCACCCCGTGCAAATGTCTTCGATCAAGATTGAAGAACCGACCATGAGCATGCGCTTCATGGTCAACAGTTCTCCCTTTGCCGGCAGGGAAGGTAAGTACGTGACCAGCCGCCATATCAAAGACCGCCTGGAAAAGGAGCTCGAAGTCAACGTCGGCCTCCACCTTGAAGCCACCGACTCCACGGACGCCTTCAAGGTCTCCGGACGCGGCGAACTGCACCTTTCGGTTTTGATTGAGCAGATGCGGCGGGAAGGCTACGAACTGGCCGTCTCCAAGCCGGAGGTCATTTTTAAAGAAAACGACCAGGGGAAAAAGTCTGAGCCGGTAGAAGAAGTCGTCATCGAAGTACCTGATGAATACTCGGGGGCCATAATTTCCGAGCTCAACATCCGCAAAGGCATGATGGCGAGCATGGATGCAAAGAACGGCCGCACCAGGCTGGTCTACACTGTGCCCACACGCGGGCTCCTGGGCCTGCGGACCGTCTTCATGAATATGACCCACGGCGAAGGCACCATGGTCCGTCGCTTTTTCGCTTATGAAAAATATAAAGGCGAGATCTCAGGACGAAGCAACGGCGCCGTCATCGCCCAGGAGGAAGGCATCACAACAGCCTATGCCCTGGCAAATATCGCTGAGCGGGCCGAACTCTTTCTGGCACCGGGAACCCATGTCTACGAGGGAATGATCGTCGGACTCAACAGCCGCAATGAAGATATGGTCGTGAATCCTTCCAAGGCCAAAAAGGTCAGCAACATCCGTGCCGCGGGCAGTGACGAAGCCATAAAACTGCCGCCCCACCGGCTTTTCACCCTGGAAGAAGCACTTGAATTCATCAATGACGACGAACTCGTTGAGATAACGCCTCAAAACATCAGGCTCCGTAAAAGACTCCTGACCGAACGCGAGCGCAAGAAGTCGGGAATTAGCAGTCACAAATAACTTAACAACTTAGGTGCCTGGCACCGTCAATGAGCGCAAGAAGTCCGGTAAATAAAAAACCGGATTAACTCAGATGTGTAATCGCTTGGACAGCTCATGCTTGATGTTGCCGCCCTGGAAGATGAAAGTTCCCACAATCATGAGAAAACTGACACCTACGCAGATGACGGAAGGCAGCTTGACCGAGACCCAGCCGAAGATAAGGAAGAGCAGGGGCACCAGGCCCAGCAGTCCGCAGAGTAAGAGGTAGACAATATAGTCGCCGCTTTCCATATGCAGGGC
>JAAYEX010000156.1 GCA_012728535.1 Clostridiaceae bacterium
GTATCAATTTCTGTCAAAGCACTGATGAGCGAGGTTTTTCCATGATCAACATGGCCCGCTGTGCCAATAATTACGTTATTGCTCATTACTTGTCCTCTTTTAACACGTTAAGCAGAATAGAGCCTAAGTCTTCATCTTCTTCAGCTCTAATAGTTCTCAAGTCAAAATGCAGACGTTCTCTTACAATGCGCGCTATTACCGGAGTCTCCGCCTGATGTAAAGCGCTATCGAGCTTTTGAGCTGATTGACTGCTGGCTGGTGTCACAACTACATTGTAGGAGGGAAGCTGCACTCCGGGCGATGAACCTCCGGCTAAGACAGATGAGCTCTCTTCCAGAGAGGCCACGATGCCGTGTTCCTGCAAACGAGCGAGTAGTCGTGAACTGCGTTCTCTCAGTTCTTCAAGGTCAATCAAAGTCATCTGAAGCAAAGGAATGTTCTCTCTCGCCTTGTTCGGGTCGGCGTAAAGCCGCAAAGTCGCTTCTAAAGCAGCGAGAGTCATCTTGTCTACGCGCAGGGGACGCAGTAAGGGATGATATTTGATCTTGGCGATATACTTTTCCCGACCTAAGATAAAGCCGGCTTGCGGACCACCGAAGAGCTTATCGCCGGAGAAAAGGATGAGATCCACTCCTGTGTCAATAGCTTCCTTAACTGTAGGCTCGTTGGGCAGCACCGCTGCCAATGCCTCAGAAAAAGAACCGCTCCCCAGGTCATAAATTAAGGGTAGACCTGTTTCTTCCGCTAAAAGCTGTAAATCTTGAATAGAAACTTCGGAAGTAAAGCCCTCTAAGAGGAAGTTACTACGATGCACTTTTAACAAGGCAGCTGTTTCTTCGTTGATGGCGTTGCGATAATCTTTAAGATGTGTCTTATTGGTGGTGCCGATCTCCCTTAATTTGGCGCCACTTTCGCTCATTACTTCCGGTATACGGAAAGAACCGCCGATCTCGACCAGTTCACCGCGCGAAACGATAACTTCTTTATCTCGAGCTATGGCAGCTAGCGTCAACAATACTCCCGCAGCATTGTTGTTCACGACCACAGCCGCCTCAACTCCAAAAATATCCTGCATCATCTTCTCAATAGAAGTAGTGCGATAGCCTCTTTTCCCACTATCGAGATCGTATTCCAAATTGCTATAGGAAGAGACGATTTCTGCGACTGCGTCAGCTGCGGCTTGGGCGAGGGGAGCACGTCCTAAGTTGGTGTGCAAAATGGTACCGGTGACATTTAGAACTCGTCGCAGTTTGGGACTTTGATTTAGGTTAACATGTTCAAAAACTGCAGCCAGTAAAGAATCTGTACTTTCACTAGCTGCTCCTTGCAGAAGTCTTTGGCGCAGATTGTCGATACAGATACGACTGGATTCAAGAACAGGGGCGCGACCATATCGATCCTTTAGCTCTTGTAGTTCTTCATATTCAATAAATTCGTCAAGCTGAGGTAAATCTCGGGGACTGGAAATGATTGTCATACAAAACTCCTCTATGGCTAAGATAGTTAAATAATTACTTTACATTGTACCAAATAGTGACTGTTGTTCAGTTGGAATTGTGAATAGAAATCCGGGAAAAAGCCTGTTTCGATAGAGAAGTGAGCTATTCGTTGTGATAAACCATCTCGAATTCATCGTCTTTAACAATGTAGGCGGCTTCTGTATCTTCGTCAGCCATTATTTGCGGATCAAATTGATGAGTGAAACTGACCGCGGTTCCACAGGATACACTGATTTTGCGCGGAGCAGCAATTAACTTGGCTGAATCATCGCCAAGTTCTTGAAGGCGCTTGTGGAAAGTAAAAGCACCAAAATGGGTATAAAAAGTCGCTACATATTTCATCAGCTAACATTGTGGGCAGGTTGATAGAACTTGTCAACCTGCCCAGCCGTGAGTATACTATCTTACTTTACAAAGGTAATGGTGTACTCGCCATCAGCCTCAGCAACTTCGATAGTTTGCTTATTAAGATTTGCATAGCGCTTTATGTTCTCCAGAGGTGTCGTATCATCGACAACGACTGCGAAGGGATATTCGCCTGCATCCAATGCTTGTTTAGTTAAAAAGACAGGTTCGGGACAAGATAGTCCACGTGCATCAACTGTTTTCATTTTTATATCCTTTCTTTTTGAACTTCTCTTTTCTTAGTGTATGCGACCGCTATTACCACCATTACTACCAGTGAAACGATAGTAGCAATTTGTCCTGCGGGTGTTGCACCACCGCTGACTCTGACACCCTCTTCGATGACTTCGCCGCCTGAAGCGAGACCGAAGTTATGAGAGAAGGCTGCACCGAC
>JAAYEX010000157.1 GCA_012728535.1 Clostridiaceae bacterium
CTCTATAAACATGCCTAAGGCCATGGACAAAAGCATAGCCAAAAGGGTTGCCGGAATAAAGGGTATATTAAGCAGGGTAATGAAAAAATAAATTGAGTAGGCAGCAGTCATCATGATCTCGCCGTGGGCGAAGTTAATCAGCTTGATAATTCCATATACCATGGTATAGCCGAGGGCTATTAAAGCATAGATGTATCCGATTTGTAATCCATTCAGAAGCTGCATAGTGAAATATGTCATAACTTATCTCTTTCAACGGAGTCTCCTCCAAAGACAAAGCCATGTACTAGAAGGAGGGTGCCAGTACATGACTTTGACAAATACATTTACAATTTTGCTTCGAAACTGAAGTAACTAATCGTCACCCTGCATTTTAGCAAATAAAGTATACTCACCGTCTACTATTGAGATTATTGATACAGTCTTGATTGGATTGTTATTTTCATCAAAAGTTATGTCGCCGGTTATACCTTTAAACTTAATATTCTTCATGGCATCAATTATGGCCTGAGAATCAGTGCTACCGGCTTCTTCAATGGCCTGTAACATCATACGTGCTGCGTCATAGCCAAGAGCGGCGAATGAAACTGCCTCCATCTTGTACTCTTCGCGGTATGAGACCAGGAATGACTGCAAGTCTTCGTTAGGATCATCTTGTGCATAGTGGTTGGTGAAATATGAACCGTCGGCATCATTCTTTTCTGTGCCGATGACGTTTTCACTCAGGACTCCGTCCCAACCGTCGCCGCCCATGAAGGCTACATCCAAACCGACTTGTTTTGCCTGGCGGACGATCATTATATTGTCATTATAGTAGTTTGGAACATAGAGGACTTCCGGATTTGCGGCAGCGATTCTGGTCAGCTGAGTTTTGAAATCCTTGTCGCCATCACTGTAGTTTTCTTCAGCAACGACTTCAATGCCTTCAGCTTTACATCTGGCCACAAAAGCATCGGTCAGTCCCTGTGAATAGTTGTCAGAGACATTATAAAGAATTGCTGCTTTGCCCAGCTTGAGGTTTTTGGCCATAAAGGCGGCCATCAGGTCACCCTGGGTTTCATCAATAAAGCAGGCACGGAAAACGTTGTCGCCTTGCTTGGTAATATCAGCTGCTGTACCGCTGGCAGTTATCATCGGCATGTTGTCGCGGGCCGCACGCTGTGCAACAGCGATGGTCGGTCCTGAAGTAACATCACCGATCAGGGCAACAATCTTGTCATCATTAACGAGACGATTGTAGGCATTAGTAGCTTCGACTGAATCGCCTTTTTCATCGTAGACGATATAGTCAATTTTTTTGCCGAGTAAACCGCCGGCCGCATTGGCCTCTGCAATCGCCAGCTTAACGCCGTTATTGACAGCTATTCCATATACGGATACGTTGCCGGTTAATGGTGCAAGACCACCGATCTTGATAGTCTCTTCGCCGGCATCAGGTTTGTCCTTGCCACCGTCAGCTTTACCGCAGGCTGTCACAAGCATAATAATTGACAACATCACCAGTAAAACTGAAGCAAGCTTTCTTTTAGATTTGATCTTTCTCATACAATTGACCTCCCTTGGTAAATGATTCGTTTCGATTTGGATTTTTCTGCATGAATATACTCATCCATGTATGAACAATCGAATTTCATCAATCTTATTATCAAATTTTGCAAAGGTCAATCAGATTAATTATTTTTAACAATATTACCAAGTCTGCCTTGGCAAACAGCGTATTTAGTATGCTTTATCCCCGTTAAAAGGCTTGCAAGCAGCTGTATCTCCTACATCACTACTGTTTTGACGAAGCGATTAAAAGGGAAATAAGATGGTGGACAGCCAGATAACCAGGATCAGGGTCAGAGCGCAGAGCACGGTGGTAAGAAGAACAACCTGGGAGGCAAAATCCGGCTCATTGTCATTTTCGACAGCAATCAGGGCTGAATTCACTGCGGTCGGGACAGCCGATGAAATGAAAAGGACTCGTGCCATTATACCGCTGACACCCATCAGCTCGATTAAAAGCAATGCTATCAGCGGACCGCCGATTAGCCGGAGTAAAGCCGCAACCCAAACGTCCCGCCTGCCCAGAGAGAATTTCGTGTAGGCCAGCTGGACCCCAAGAGCGATTATGGACATCATAATAAGTGCATTGCTGCTGATCTCCAGTGCTGACCAAAAGAAAGCCTGAGTCAGATCGTAGGGTATTTGTTTCAATAGAATCACCAGGGGAACGACATAAGCCATGGGCATACGAAAAACTATGCCGATTGCATCCCGGGCCGACATCTTTGCACGTGCAGCATTGTAGTAGCTGACTGTATGAGTCAAAACATTTTGCACCACAAAGCCTACCACCTGAATTGATATCGCCATTTTCAGCCAGGGTGTTTCCCCGTCGATGAGATAGCCGCCGGTAGAAAAAACCAAAGTTATCAAAGGAACGCCGATATTGCCTGCATTGAAGTAAGATACCGAGTTTTGAAAGGCCATGCGCAGTGGACTTTTATGGCCGAGAAGGCGGGATGTCCCATTTGCCATTAGGACCGACAGCAGCAACAAAAGGACACTGAAAAATATAACTGTCAGCTGGTCTTGGCCAAACTCAGTATTGTACAGCTGGACGATAACAAAGGACGGCATCGTGACATAGAAAATGATCTTGCTTAAAGTCCCCACGTCCATCTTGAATTTCCGGCCGAGCATTACTCCGGAAAGGATCAGGAGAAAAAGGGGAACTATATTGTAGAGAAAAATATGTAATGCAGGCTGCACCTTAGTCTCCTCTTAAAGTAATCATCAGTCAGTATAGCTTAATAGAACAGGATGGGGACTAGACTTTCCTGTCAAAGGCTCGCTTGTACATTTCTACGTATTCATAAGGCTGATCCAGGGCACTGGCAGTCATTGCCACCCAGTATGGCTGGCGAAGCAACTCTCTACCCAAAGCCACCAGGTCAGCACGTCCGTTGGCCAGAATCTCTTCTACCATATCCGGATTATTAATAAGACCCACAGCTATAACGGGTACATGACACTCTTTCCTGATGGTTTCAGCAAAGGGGATCTGATAGCCGGGGTAAACATCAAATTCCGCCTCAGCTATACCCCCCGAACTGATATGGAAAAGGTCGACATACTTCTTGGCCATTTTGACAACTTCCACTGTTTCAGCAAGATTTGTTCCGCCCGGAAGGTAATCGCTTGCAGACAGACGCAGGAGCAGGGCCTTATTCTGTGGCCAGACATCACGGACCGCTTGCAGCAGCTCGAGCAGGAAACGGGCGCGGTTTGCCAGGCTGCCGCCATACTCATCCGTCCGCTTGTTTGAGATCGGTGACAGGAAGCTGCTGATCAAATAACCGTGTGCGCCATGAATTTCGATCGCATCAAAACCTGCCGCATCCGCTCTTTGAGCTGCATGACAGAAGGCCTGCTTTACTTCAGACATATCTTCATATGTCATCTCACGCGATGTACGATAACTCTCATCTGATGCGATAGGGCTGGGTGAAATTGTGTAGTTTAGCTTCTCACCCTCTGCTTCACATTTGCGTCCGGCGTGATTCAGCTGGATGGCCATCAACGCACCTTCTGCGTGGCAGGAGTCGACTATGCGCTGCAAGCCTTCGATCTGGCTGTCATCCCAGATGCCGAGGCAGTTATCAGTGATGCGGCCATTTGGCATAACACCGCTGGCCTCCATGATGATCAGGGCAGTCCCGCCGACTGCGCGGCTGCTGTAGTGAACAAGGTGCCTGTCGGAGGCTAAAGCGTCAGACGCGATGAACAAGCACATGGGCGGCATAACTATTCTGTTTTTCAGCCTGAGATTCTTTACTGTATATGGTTCAAAAATATGCATAGCTTCTCCTTTTGTCTGTTTTTCAAAACCAGCGCATTTGTATTCTCTATACTTTAACCTTTCTCATGAATTTCTGTTGAGCAAATTTCTTAGATTCGAGAATCCGGTAGACAGGTGGGCGGTTGAAGCCTAAACTCATTATTATGTAATCAGTTCGACAAGAACCCTGTCCTGCAGGCTTTGGACAATATTTTCAGAAAAAGGAAAAGCAATGAACGAACGTGGATTTATAGATTTTAGAAGCGATACGGTCAGCCAACCGACTGCTGAGATGCGCCGGGCTATGTTTGAAGCGGAAGTCGGTGATGATGTCTATGGCGATGATCCGCTGACCAATGAGCTGGAAAGAGTTGCGGCAGAAATATTGGGTAAGGAAGCAGCCCTCTTCGTGCCGAGCGGGACAATGGCAAATCAGTTAGGCGTATTGGTACACACCCAACGCGGACAGGAGATAATTCTCGGATCCAGCGCCCACATTTTCGTACATGAAGTCGGAGGGGCAGCTGTTCTTTCAGGTGTCAGCATGAAAACCCTGGACTTTGCGGGCGACTTGCCGGAGCTTTCAAAGATTGAAGCAGCTATCCGCGCTGATGATATTCATGAACCGGAGACCAGTCTGATCTGCCTGGAAAACGCCTTGTCTAATGGTCGTGTTGTTCCCCTGTCGATAATGCAGGAAGTATACGAGTTGGCAAAAAGCCGGCATCTTTCGGTCCATCTGGATGGCGCGAGGCTTTTCAATGCGGCAAGTTTCCTTGACCTTGATGTTAAGGAGATTACACAATACGCGGATACAGTTAATGTCTGTCTCTCCAAGGGACTCTGCGCTCCTGTAGGCAGTATCTTTGCCGGGCCGGCTGCTTTGGTGAAAAGGGCACGCAAATGGCGGAAACTTCTGGGTGGCGGCATGCGGCAGACGGGTATTCTAGCCGCCCCTGCCTTACTGGCGCTGCTGGAAATGCCGGGACGGTTGCCGGAAGACCATGCAAATGCAGCCTATCTGGCTGATAAGCTGGACGGTATCGATGCTGTGTCTGTACTGACGGAACGCAGAGATATCAACATGGTTTTCTTCAGAATTGACGGGGAAGCCGAACTCTTGAAGCGGCTGCCGGAGCTTCTGGCAGCAGATAAGATTCTGATTAATGGGCAGGAAAGCAACGGAGAATGGCGATGGGTCACACACAGGGACATTGACCGCAGTGATATTGACCTGGCAGTGAAGAAGTTAAGTGAGCTGGTTTAAGATGACATTTTAATTGTCAGTCATGGTTTCTTCGGTGACCGCTTCATTGATATTTGTGAACGTAAGGGAAGAAAAACAGATGTTATTTCTTCAAAATGGGGAGAAACTGTTGGCATTGATGAACTGAAGGAACAACTGGATTCAAAA
>JAAYEX010000158.1 GCA_012728535.1 Clostridiaceae bacterium
GCGGTTAAGACACCGCCCTTTCACGGCGGAATCACGAGTTCGATTCTCGTACGGGTCACCAAAATCGGGTGCTTAGCTCAGCGGGAGAGCACTTGCTTCACACGCAAGGGGTCACTGGTTCAAGTCCAGTAGTACCCACCAGCAAGCCTTGAAACCATTGGTTTTCAAGGCTTCTTGTTTTCAGTTGATACTTGTTTGATACTGATAATATTTTTATATTACGTTGGTATTAATTGGGGTCAGGAAGAGGTAGATGACTTAAATGAGCAGGTAAAACCAAACTGCTCCAGTCATAATTTTTGGCTGCATAAACTATTTCACTATATGCATTCTCATCAATTCTTTTTCGGTAGGTAAGGATAATGCGGTTTGGGCGAAAAACTAAGTCGCGAATATCTTGCCTTAATATTGTGTTTGGCACATTGTATTTCTCTTTTGAATCCAAAACAAAGCCCATACATCCCCTAACATTGCCAGCTAACTTTTCTGTGTACAGTTTAACTTTATATGAATCGTGTTTGCCTATCATATTTGCTGATAGATTCTTACACATTAAACTAGGTAACACGTCTAATTTAAGCTCTGTAGTTCCGTCTGACGATAATTCAAAATCATTTATGCTTAATCTCTTGTGGATGCAGCGCTGATAGAAAACAGATGCATTAATGTCCTCGGATGTAACCTTTAGACCGGTTAGATGTAGAAAATTACTCCTCCTGAAAAGTGTTTCATAAGAATCAATCTTGTGGAGCTTGTTCTGAAATACAAATAATAAGTACCGGTTAGCCAAGTTGTTTTCATAAGCTATCGCCGCCTCAAGTACAGCCTTAAGTGCATTTTCTTTTCCGATTGCCATAGATCTCCGTCAAATTGAAAGAGGGACCGTGCCACCGCAGCAACACTTGTCCCTCTTTGTGATTGATTTTATCGTTGTCTGCCAACTCACAGGTCTTTATAGCCTATATCTCTTTCGAGTTTTATCGTTGCCCGCCAACTCGTGAGTCTTTACATCTCACATCAATTTCAGATTTTAGGTGTCAATCGCACCAGTAGGATGTCGCCTACTATCTCTACTTAGAACTTTAACATTTTCGGGTGTTCAATGTCAATGTGTGTGAGTCCTATGAGCATAACTCCTGTGTGTTTTAGTGTTTAGTAAAATCACTGTATCATATTAAATAATTCTAACAATATGGGAGATACCAGGGTTTTTCTTCGGAGAAAAAATATTTTGTCACTCTCGTTGTTTTCAGAGAGGAAGAGCGGCATTTTTTAAAACATTTCAACCCATTTAAGCTTATGCTAAGTTCTCCTGCCCTCCCTTTAATTAATAATAAGAAATTTATTTTTCTATGAACTCTTCTATACGCTGTCGGGCAAAATCATCTACATCCATGTGCTTATTTAGTTATATCCTTTCATTTTTTTATTTGTATGATACCTCAGGGAATAGGTTATTAAATCTTTTCAACGCACTCTGGACATCATCTGATAGCTCAGACATCGTATTTTCCAGCGTATCCCTGGCACAATAAATCAATGCTTTCAACTGGTCTTTGTCAGCTGTCTTCAGGTCGAAACAAAGCAAGTTGAGCACCGGATCCAGCGAACTCAGATTGTGTTCCAGTACGCCCAAATCCCATGCAAGATAGTCAATCTGCTTGCTGCTAAACTCAATAATCTGTTGTCTTGTTTCTGCTTCTTCTTTCACAATATTATGATTATGCAAGTAGCTTTTAGTTGTTGAAAAGTTATGATTGCTATCTGGCTTCCCATTGGTTTTTGTATAGTTATTCATTCTTGTTCTCCTTAAATATGATTTTAATTCTTTTGTCTTTCTTTTATAGCCGACACTTGTATCTGCTAGGGTACAAAGTCTTATCTTTTACACCTGTAGCCAATCATAAACCCAGCTCTAAGTGCCATACTTATTGAATCCCAAGGATTTAACCCTGTCTCTTCTTCGATTTCATATAAGTCTGATAAATAGAATTGCCCTCGCTTAGATTTTCCAAATTTTTTATCATACTGTTCAGCAGCATTCTTGATTCTTCTTCTCATTTTGTTCTCCTTAAATTTAATCTTGGATTTTCTGTTTAGTAATTTTCCAGAATTTCCTTTTGAGCTTTGATTGTTTCCGTTCATCTGCATCTGTAAACATCACGAAACCGGTTCTCAATGCTTGATACAGTGAATTGACAGCAGTTCCGATTTTTTTCACTGTCCTTCCTTTCTACAGTGTTTGTGGTGCCAGGCAACTAATTTTATTAAGTTTTAGTCTAGCTGCAGTGATTTGGACTCCTTTCTTTTTTTCAAAACTATAGCAGGAAAGCAGAAAGTTCCGTATGGCCTGCTTTTTAACATTGATTACCAAACTTCAGGAACACTCGTGGCATAATACGTAGTGGGTCTTGCGTTGACCACAAATCATCATTGGAAGGGGAGTTTACTCTCAGATGGATATCAAAGGAATACTAGCCATTACAGACCACACTTTATTACGACCGACCAGCAGCTGGGAAGAGATCAAAGAGCTTTTGGATGACGCCACGAATTTCGGCTGCTCGTCCGCCTGTATCCCCGCTTCTTACGTTGAGGAGGCGGTTTATTACGTTGATAGGGCACTGCCCATCTGCACTGTGGTCGGTTTTCCTTATGGTTACGACACAGCAGAAACTAAGGTTTTTGCGGCTGAAAATGCTCTGGAAAACGGGGCGTCGGAAATTGATATGGTCATTAACCTTGGCTGGGTCAAGGACGGACTCTTTGATTGTGTTGAGGAAGAGATTTCCATGGTCAGGGAAGCTGTGTCCGATGGAGTGCTGAAAGTAATTATTGAGAGCAGCGAGCTGACTGAAGAAGAGATCATTCGTCTCTGCCAGGTAGTCACGGACAGCGGAGCGGACTATATTAAAACTTCGACCGGTTTCGCTTACGGTGGTGCCAGTTTTGATGTTATTGCGCTGATGAAAAAACACGTGGGCGAGGGTGTCGGTATCAAGGCTTCCGGTGGTATTTCCAGCTTTGCCGATGCTGAAAAATACATTGAGCTGGGCGCGACCCGCCTGGGCACTAGCCGCCTGGTTAAGCGTGCCATAGCCGGTGATTTTTCCTAAGTTGAGCAGCTTGCTCGCAGGGATGCGAGCCGGAGAGCAGCAGCTCTTTGGTTTTTATGATATAGAAGTTCAGATTTGGATCTGAAGAAAGGACTGGAGATACTATGGACATTAAGGGAAAGATTGAAGAAATTGTTAAAAAGATTAAGGGTGATGACAAGTTCGGCGCAAAATTCAAGGAAGACCCGGTGAAGGCTGTTGAAGGCGTACTGGGAGTGGACCTGCCTGAAGATCAGATCGAATCCGTTGTCGCCGGTGTGAAAGCTAAACTGAAGCTGGATGGCGGCGACGATAAGGACGGCGGCCTTCTGGACAAAGCCAAGGGACTCTTCGGCAAGTAGAGCTTTCAGCTACTGTTATTAGTTTAATTTTGTTTGGGATAGAAGCCGGAGAGCAGCCGCTCTCCGGTCTTTGTTTTTTCTGAGATTGGCAGCCGACGGCAGGATCTGAAGGCGCCGGCAAATGTCAAGGCCGATGACAGGGTCGATAACTTAATAAGTCAGGTGCCTGGCACCATCAATGCGGCCGCTGATTCGTGTCAGTTCGCGCAGTTTCTGAACGAGTTCTGAGCTGAGAAGGTCTGGTTTCATCCGCCACTCCCAGTTTCCGTTGAGGGTTGCGGGTATGTTCATGCGGGCCCTGTTGTCCAGTTCCAGCAGATCCTGCATCTGAAAGATAACTGTGTTGGCAACTGTTGTCGCCGCCCCCCGCATCATCCCCCAGACAAAGCCTTCTTCTTCATTCAGGCCGAGATATTGTTTGGCAAAGGCCAGTTCCTCTTCCGAGGCTGCTTCTTCCCTCCAACCCAGGATGGTGTCGTTGTCGTGAGTACCTGTGTAAAGCACGGCATTTTCAACCATATTGTGTGGCAGATAGTCGCTGAGATCATTGGGATTGAAGGCAAACTGGAGTACCTTCATGCTGGGAAAGCCGGTGCGGTCTCGGAAATCGCTAACCTCTTTGGTCATGTAACCCAGGTCCTCAGCAAACAAAGGCAAATCGCCCAGTTCGCCTTTTATCGCCTCAAAAAGCTTATCGGCAGGTCCTTTTACCCACTGGCCGCGGCGGGCTGTAGAATCGCCGTAGGGCACTGCCCAGTAGGATTCAAAACCACGGAAGTGGTCCAGGCGCAGCATGTCATAGAAGCGCATCTGAAAACGTATGCGGTCGATCCACCATTTGTAGCCCTGGGCTTCATGAACTTCCCATTTAAAAAGCGGACTGCCCCAGAGCTGGCCGCCATCAGTATAACCGTCCGGCGGCGTTCCCGATACAAAAGTCGGGTTGAGATCTTCGTCCATCTGGAAGAGGTCGGGCTCGGTCCAGACCTCGACGGAGTCACCCGCTACGTAAATCGGCAGGTCACCCATTACCTCAATGCCCGAGTTGCGGGCGTAGGTATGCAGGCGCTCCCATTGGCGGAAAAAGAGAAATTGCAGAAACTCGCGAAACTCGATCTCTTCCTTGTGATTTTCGATGAATTCAGCCAGTCTTACCGGATTGCGCCGCTTGAGATCGTCCGGCCAGTCGGTCCAACCCGCACCGCCGTGGGCGCTTTTTATGCTCATGAATACTGCGTATTCTTCCAGCCAGTCCTCACCTTCCTCCTCTTTGAATTCCCCAAATTCCTCGTACAGTGCCTGAACTTTTATGTCACGCAGGCGCTCAAAGGCCAGGCGGAAGAGGGTCAGCCGATTCTCCCACAGGAGTGAAAAGTCGACTTTTTCTTCATCACTGAAAAATTCAAACCGGTCCGCTTCTTCTTTTTTCAAAAGACCATCCTGGATCAGCAGATCGATATCAATCAGATAGGGGTTACCTGCCCGGGTGGAAAAACTCTGGTAGGGCGAGTTCCCGTAACCGGTCGGTCCTATCGGGAGGATCTGCCAGTAGGACTGGCCTGCCTGGGCGAGAAAATCGATGAAGTCGCGGGCTGCGTCGCCCATCGTACCGATTCCGTAAGGTGAAGGCAGGCTGCTGATATGCAAGAGCACACCGCTCTTACGGCCGCTGCGAAGCTCCTTGTAATTGTATTTTTCATCTTGTACCGGATATAGAGTTTCGGCAGTCATTTTTTCACCTCTGCGTGATTATATTCTCATTGTTGTTTCGGCGTCGAAGAAGTGGAGGCCGTCGACGTCGAAGTTGAAGTTGTGGTCTTCATTGAGGCCGTATTCGAAGTGGCCGGGTTCGGATATTACGACTTCCTGGCCGTCGGGGAATTTGCAGTAGAGCAGCTGTTCCTTGCCCAGCATCTCAATGACATCGATATTGACCGTGATGCCGTGCTTTTCCGCCTTGCCGGCATTGAAGCGTTCAGACCGGATACCCATGCAGACTTCTTTGCCTTCATAGTCTTTGAGTTTGCGGGCATCTTCTTCATTCGGTTCCACCAGAATCAGGTCGTTTTCTGTACGGAAAAGTCCGTTTTCGATGCGGCCGTTGAAATTGTTCATGGTCGGCGAGCCGATAAAGCCTGCTACAAAGAGGTTGGCGGGTTCTTGATAAAACTCGGACGGGGCTCCGACCTGCTGGACCTTGCCCTGGTCGAGCAAGACGATTATGTCCGCCATGGTCATGGCTTCGGTCTGGTCATGGGTGACGTAGATTGAGGTGGTGTTGAGAGCCTGATGCAGGCGCACCAGCTCGACACGCATGTGTTCGCGCAGTTTGGCGTCAAGGTTTGACAGGGGTTCATCCATCAGGAAGACTGCCGGTTTTCTTACCATGGCGCGGCCCAGTGCGACCCGCTGTCTCTGTCCGCCGGAGATCTCTGAAGGTTTAGAGTAGAGATACTCCTCGATCTGCAAGGTTTTGGCCGCCTCCAGTACCCGTTCGTGAATCAGTGTCTTCCGCTCTTTTGCCATTTTTAATGAAAAGGCCATGTTCTCATAGACCGTCATGTGAGGATAAAGGGCATAGGACTGGAAGACCATGGCGATGTCGCGGTCTTTCGGCTCTACCCGGTTCATGCGCTTGCCGTCAAAGAGGAGGTCACCTTCCGTGATGGAGTTGAGGCCGGCTATCATGCGCAACAAGGTACTTTTGCCGCAACCTGACGGGCCGAGAATGACGCAAAACTGATTGCTTTCAATCACGAGATCAATGTTCCTGATGGTAAAGCTTTCACGTCCCTCATATTTTTTGCCGATATTGACTAATTCAACTTTCATAAAATTTCCTCCTTAACCCTTGACAGCGCCGCTGGACAAGCCTGAGACGAGTTCTTTTTGCAAAGCGATGAATAGGATAACTATGGGTATGGCTGTCAGCAGGCCGCCGGCAGCGAAGGCCGGCTGCTGCATATTGTATTGATCATTGATTAAAGTGTGCAGGCCGGTGGCCAGTGTATAGCTCTTCGGAGCGTTCAAAAGGATGCTGGGCATCATATAGTCCAGGAAGGGTCCGATAAAGGACCAGAGGGCAATGATGGCCAGCATGGGGCGGGCAATGGGCATGATGATCAGCCGGTAGACCTGGAGATTGCCGCAGCCGTCGATGCGGGCGGCATCGTCCAGTTCCGTGGACACTCCGTCGATGTAGCCTTTGAGGATAAAGGTGTTGGATGCGATGCCGCCACCGGCGTAGATCAGGATCAGGAAGAGCTGGCGGGTGAAGCCGGGGATGACTGCGGCTACGATCGAGTGCAGGGTGTAAAAGGCCGTGATGCCGGCGAAGGTCGGCACGGTCTGCAGGAGCATGATGGTCATCAGTGACGCTTTTCTGCCGCTGAAACGGAAACGCGAGTAGGCGTATCCGGTGAAGGATACGATCAGCAGGGTAAGGA
>JAAYEX010000159.1 GCA_012728535.1 Clostridiaceae bacterium
CTATGCTTTTCTGCGAAATGGCAGAGAACGAGACATCATATTTTCCTGGGAAGAGATGCTGGATTTCGAGGGCGATACAGCACCTTATCTGATGTACACAGTTGCCAGATGCAAAGCGCTTGACCGCAGGGCAGGAGCAGATATTATGGCTGAGTTGCAAACAATAAGTGATGATGCATTAAAGCTACTAATAGAAGATGAGGAGCAGGATGTTTTAAAAAACATTGAGCTCTTTCCTGTGTCTCTGGAACGGGCAACAGCTTCGTATGAACCTTCCATGATGATGCGTCAGATAATGACACTCGCTCGTTCCTTTAACAGGTTTTACCACAATCAGCCGATCTTGCGCTGTGAAAACCCTGATCTGTTGCTGGCTCGGCTTGCTCTTAGCGGAGCAGTTGAGCGCACCTTACGGGCAGGCCTGAAGCTGGCCGGAATTGAAGCAGTTGAGCGGATGTAGTTATGACGGATGCAGACCATACACAATTTATCGATATGGGTGAGGTCAGCTCAAATGAGCAAGTGTCCTATTTTTTAAACAAAACGAAGTCTAAGCTGATGTTTTCGCGTAATAAATCGGCCCAGTTTGCCAGCTTGGAAGAGCTGGATTTGCAGTTGCGAGAATATGACGGGAACAGAAAGCGCTTTTTGCGGGAATCCATTTTGCGTTCCCAAACTTCAACATTATCAACCAGTCTACAGCAAAGTATTTCTTTTTCTTTACATCTTAAAGGTGAACTATCTGATCTTTTTCAGCGTTACAGTGACCCTAAACGCAAATCTGACCTGATTGCCCTTGGAGGAGAGGCTTATCAGGCAGAAGCTGAACGATTGACTGTCTGTTATCAGCCTCATCTGCTTGGCTTGCTGAAGCAGGAAGAAGAAATCGTCCAGGAGCAGATGCAATGTTTTTCGCGGCATGGATTAAGCGTACGTGGTTTTGCTACTCCGATGGGGAAACTGCGGTATGATCTGCAAAATACTTCACGTGAGCAACGTATAGGGAGCTATGACAACTATATGGCTTCACTGGAGCGGGAAAGACAGCTTACCCATGAGCGCTTCCTGGATTTGCACAAGATACGTTGTGAACTGGCTGAAAAAGCCGGTTTCAGATCTTTTGAGGAATACCAGATCAGGCGTTTAGGTGTCAGTGATATGCTGCATGACGCGATACCGACTTATCACAAGCTTGTAAGGCATCATTTCCTTCCGTTGGCAAAGACTATTCGAGTTCAGCATGCCGAACGTCTGGGTCTCACTGTCCTGCGACCCTGGGATTATTTTCTCCTGTCTCCTTACGGCACACCGGAACTGGATGATAACTCTTATCCTTTGGCGGAATGTTTCATTTCCAGTCTGGAAGAGATTATCGAGAAACAACTTGACTACTTTGTTGACATGAACACAGCAGGTGATTTGCAAATTCACCCGGCTCCTTCAGCCAATGAAAGTGATCTAAGAGAAAGGCGGCTTTCACGCTCAGATATTGAAGACGAAAGTTTCACCTTGCATTTATTTATGCCGGACAGCCAAAAAACGATGCTGGTTTTACAGAATATACCGCAAGAGCTTATTGTTGACAGACTTTTTAACATGACCGGCAAAGTAATGTTGGATCTGTCTGAAACCTTGCGTAATCCACTGTATCTTCCGCGCTTGCCGGCTCACTACGAGCGAGATCTGGCCAGTTTTTCACTAGCCCTCTTATCATATAACAGCTGGGATAGATTTTACGGATCAATGGCCGATTACGCCCGAGAGTGGGTTTTGACGCAATATACTCTGGAACTGCCTGTTATATCAGCTATGGACCAGATGGAGAGAGAACTGGGACGTTGTACAGAATCGGATATGAGCGTTTTTGCAAGCCATTGGCAAACCATAATGGCAAACTATTCCGTTGACTATAGTTCTACTCAACTTTTTTCCTTTGCCCCCGTCGAAGAAGCCTATCTATATCTGCCGGAGTTGTGGTCTAAGCCGCTCTCTTCTGTCTACAGAGGCTTATCACTGATCCAGACTTTGGCAAGCTTTCCTTTCCGGAGATACAATCATACGCTGGAAGAGAATCTGGTTCGTTTTCTTAATCTGGAAAATCGCAAAAATCCAATGGCAAGAGCAATGATGGCCGGATATCTTTCCCCTTATACCAATGAGACCTTCCGCAAAGCCACCTTTTTGTTGGCGGATAAATTAGGATTATGAGGTGTCGATGCTGAAGTTAGTTTTAGCCAGTGCAAATAAGAGTAAAATATTGGAATTTCGTCGTATCGCTGAACCATACCCGGTAGAGATAATTATGGCAGGAGATATCGGCTTTGATCAGGAAATTGAAGAAACCGGAAGCAGCTTTGCAGAAAATGCCCTGCAAAAGGCCAGGATTGTGCACGAATTCAGCAGAGAGTCATATGTTATCGCTGACGATTCAGGACTGTGTGTGGATGCCCTGGACGGTGCTCCCGGCATCTATTCAGCCCGTTTCGGCTCTTCAATGGAGAGATTAACGGCCAGGGAAAGAAACGCCTTATTACTTGAGCTGATGAAGGAAGTACCGGATAATGAAAGAACAGCTCATTTCCATTGCAGCATAGCTTTAATCTCAGCTCAGGCTGAAGAGAAAATATTTGACGGTCAGGTCCACGGTAAGATTATGCTTGTACCTTCAGGCAAGCATGGCTTCGGCTACGATCCGATTTTTCTGGCTGATAATTACACAGTTTCACTGGCTGAGCTTTCTGACATTGAAAAAGATAAAATCAGTCATAGGGGTATTGCCTTGCGAGCTTGCCTTGATTATCTGACAAGAGCCTAAAGGAAGTAACGTTTATGGTGCCGAACAAATACTATTTGATACGATCTGATGTTTTGCCTGAGGTTTTCCATAAGGTGATTAATGTAAAACAACTGGTAGACAGGGAAGACGGACTATCTATCAACGAGGCTTGCAGGCGAGTCAAGATCAGCCGCAGTGCCTACTATAAATATCGAGATGCTGTGCGTCTGGTCCAACTCGAAAATGGCTGTACCGTTAGTATTATTTTAGAGTTGGAAAATCTGGATAATATCGCATTCCGGTGCATAAATGCGGTTCAAAATGCAGATGGCAGAGTACAATCTTTCCAGGTCAGTGACACTCAATTGGGCAACAAGTATGCTCTGATTACAGCAGAAACAAGTAGCGCTGAAGCTTCAATAGCTGAATTGAAGAATAAGCTTCAACAAGTCCGTGGAGTTAAGAAGGTAACAATCCTCCGCTAACTGATACAAAAGAGCTGATACCGTGACAGTATAGACTTTACTGTGTTAATCTTTTTCATGTATGTAGAGATTAAACCACCGGAATCGAAAGGAAGTATAAGTGGGATTACGCTCTCTCTGGGAAGCATTGAAAATAGATAAGGCCCCTGATGTGAGAACTAACAGAGCTGCACTTTTGTTGCTCTTTATTATTGCTGC
>JAAYEX010000160.1 GCA_012728535.1 Clostridiaceae bacterium
CAGTTCGCCGTAGTAGTCGTCAACAGCCAGCTGACAGTTCATGGCGCGGGCCAGAGCAGTCCTGACTTCGAGTTCAGGTATTGCCTGACCTTGGATGCCGATGTAGCCGTAGCCGTCATTGTCAACCAGGGTGTACTGAAGTTTTTCGTAGTCGCCTTCGCCTGAGGTGATGTCATTGATAATTGTGGTCGAGGCGGAGGGGTCAGCGTAGTGAACTTCGTCAGTCTTCAAGGAATCGAGCTCAGCACCCAATGAAATTTCCTTATAACGGAAAGTGTGGATGCGTGGTGAACCGAGCAGGAAGCTCTCGTTCGGGCTGTAGGTGACGACATTGTCCTTATATTCTTCAAATACGTAGGGACCTGCGCCAACAGGATTATCATTCTTGGGCTTAAGGTGAGCAATGAAGTCTTTGTTTCCGACATCAACGCCCTGAGCATTGGTCTCGCCGGCATAACCGTCGGTATAGTAGTGCTGCGGTACAACGCTGACGCCAAGTTTAAAGATGGCTGTCGGGTCAACACCGTCCAGGACGATCTCGACATATTCTCTCTCAACACCGTCGTCAGACACGACTGTGCCGGTGGTAATACCGGTGATGTCGGGAACTCCACCCTCAATCTGGCCGTAGCCCAAGATAAATGTGTCCATCAGGCGCTGCTGGAATTCTGCATCTCCGGCATTTTCTTCGTCGACATCAGCCAAGTTGTAGCCTAAATCTTCAAGCAGAACATCCCAGTAAAGCTGTGCATCAACGGTATCTTCGGGTAGATTATGGACATTGCCCAGCGCGTCAACCAAGTTGCCATCGTCGTCCAGGTCACCAAAACCCCACATTACCATGCCGAATGCGGCTTCCATATTGGCATTGCCGACAACGTCTTCTTCCTCATAGCCGGGGAAATAATCTGATCCGATGTATGCGGGATAAGCTGCATTAACGTAGTCAATGATTTCCTGAGCGTATTCGACACCCAAGTCATTCAGAGGAGCCCAAAAGGCTTCCTGATCAGCTTCACTGACGCCAGCTGCAGGATTATAGGTCACATTGCCTTCATCATCTGCATCAATGCCGGCCTCAAGCATGCTTTCAACTTTCTCAATAACATCCTTACTTGTTTGTAGACGATATTCGCCAATACCTTGAATTTTCATGGTATAGAAGGTAGATGAACCGTCATATAGGGGGTCAGCCAGGACATACATTGAGAAGAGGACGTCTTTGGCACTCATAATGACACCGTCGCTGAAGGGAATTCCATTCTTTAGCACGAAGGTGTAGACCGAAGTATCGCCTTTAACATCCTGCTTATACTCGTAGGCAAAGCTGGGGGAATTGATCCCTGCTTCAGGCGCACCGTCTTTGTTATAATGCAGCAAGCCGAGCTGGGTCATTCCCGCCACATCGACGTCATATGCTGATGTAGCAAAGAAAGGACTGAACTTGCCATCCAGGGTGCCGGTGCTTACGACCAGAGGTGAGGTGGCATTGTTCCCCGTTCTCGGAGTTGCAATGGCATCGTAGCGATCCTCGGGAACGTCCGGCTTTACTTCTACAACAGGCTCGGTCGGTTCAGGATCAACAGGTGTTGTCTCCCCAGATTCAGTTGGTGCTTTTGTTGTCGTCGGCGGGCTTGTAGGATCAGTTTCCTTAGGTCCACATGCCGCTAAGACAGAAAACACCATGACAAAAGTGAGGAGCAGTGCTAACACTTTTTTCATTTCTTTTCCTCCATAACTTAGTTATATTTTGTGTTAATTTACTTCAATTAGACGGCACATATTAACACCTATGTTTCGCCATCTCGTATGTTGAGGATTATAGCACACATATTTGCATTCACGCAATTAATGCAGGGCCGTGAACTTTGTGATTATTGGCGTAATTTTAAAGACTATTTAGATGATTCTGTGATAATATGCACAAATTTTCTCTATGTTTTCAGTATATTCAGGAATATAAATTTACTAATTTTCTATATTATACTGAAATACTTCAACAGCAGTGCTATAACAACAATTACCAATGCGGGAATTACATAGTAAATAGTTGAAGATTTCTTACGTTGACCTGAACAACCCGGACATGATCCACAAGCTGCTTCGCTCGGTTTACTCGGGCATTCGCCCTCTTGCTCCGGCTTTCTTGCATCCGGTCCCTGCTTTAGATAATTCTTTTTCGTTGGGTTAGTCATAGTTCTCTGATCCGTCAATTGGTATATTCATAAATATGCATTATCAGACGGAAAATCATTCATCCGCCTGAGCCAGGCTTTCATCCGTTTTTTCTGCCCACCGACGGGCTCCGCTTAGCAGAAAAAGTTCTCTTGCTGTAACTAAACTATGAAGAGCCGCTTCTTTTTCTTTGCTTGCGAGCAGATACTGGGCTTCGACGTAATAATAACACGCCTTTAAGAGGTCATCTCCGTCAGTTTTCATGTAGTAAGTCGCTAAGTCTAAATAGATACGTGCTTCGGACAACTCACACATGTGCAGGAAGAGGCGCGCCTGTTCCAGGTAATTTTCTGTCAGACGCATAAAATAGCGTTCATGCTGGGATGAGATATAGGATAGTTCCTCGCGCAGGATTTTCACAGCAGCTTTCGGCTCGCTACGAAGACCGAGATACCTGGCGTAAGCATGTAATAAACAGGCTTTTCGCTCCCGTCGGTCAGGTCTGTCCGTTTCCTCCATATACTGTTGCAGGAGTTCCCATGCACGGTCGTAAGCGCCCAAATCAAGCAATGAATCCAGCTGACCGCTGATTGCTCTGATTCTGATGGTTTCACTCAACACTTGCGTTTGCAAAACATCGGTATAATGATCTGCTGCCTCAGCGAACTCTCCATTCAGAAAAGCCAGTCTTCCTTTTTCCATTTTTTGCATTGTCTTATCCATATACTTATCTTACTCCATTTCCTAATAGCATAAAAGAATGATACGAAATAGCAATATTCTCCTGACAATGTTCACAATTTGTTTCAGATTAAAGGCGCTTTTCGATGTACAATAAAAGTACAGAAATTTGAGATTGGAGTGATAAAATGATTGGTCCACATATCGAGGGATTGCTTACGCAAAGCGAAGAGCCCCTCATGGTTTGTGCTAATGATGTCGCCACCGTCCGTACCGAAAACAACCTGCTTCATGCCTTGCTTTTACTCTCAAGTGTAGGCCTCAACTCTATCCCAGTCATAGATCATAACTCACAAATCCAGGGCATTATTTCTATGCCCATGATCATCAACGGTGTCCTCAAAGATGATGATTACGACTGGAATTTGCTCAGTGAACGTAAGGTAAAAGATGTAATGGATTCATCAGTGCGTACCTTATATACTGATGCACAGTTTGAAGATATCCTGCATATGCTGGTAGATCAGAACTACCTCTGTGTCGTTGACAAAAACGGAATTTTTCGCGGGATCATAACGCGTAAGACTTTGCTGAAGCGTATAAATTTTATGGCACATGAGTTTGAGCGCATTTATGATGTGCGTCTAAAAGACAAATACCGGCCTGAAACAAAGGAAGACCTCAGAAATGAACGCTTCGTACCCCGGACAGAACTGCTGCGGGGCAGAGCGGATTAAAAAAAGCCGCCTTTCAGTCTCAGGCGGCTTTTTCATTTGATAGATAGTTAAGCAGGGGCTTATTCGAGCTCAACAACTGCGCCGGCTTCTTCAAGTTCGGCCTTAGCAGATTCGGCTTCTTCTTTGCCAACGTTCTCTTTGATGGCGCCGGGTGCTCCGTCAACAACAGCCTTGGCTTCTTTGAGTCCAAGTCCGGTCAGTCCGCGAACGACCTTGATAACGTTAATCTTGTTAGGGCCGATTTCTTTGAGAACGACATTGAATTCGGTCTTTTCTTCAGCTTCATCAGCTGCTGCGGCTGTAGCCGGTCCTGCTGAAACCATAGCTGCTGCAGAAACGCCAAAGGCTTCTTCCAGCTCTTTAACCAATTCGTTTAATTCAAGAACGCTCAGTCCTTTTACTTCTTCAATAATAGCGTTAATTTTTTCGCTAGCCATTTAATCTTACCTCCTAAAATGGGTGACTTTTATAAAAGTGTTAATCAATTGCTTTGTTATTCCTCTTCGGACTTAACTTCAGCTTCTTCTTCAGCTGCTGCTTCAATAGCAGCTTCTTCTTCAGCTGCTGCTTCAATAGCAGGCTCTTCTTCAGCTGCTGCCTCAGCAACAGGCTCTTCTTCAGCTGCGTCAACTGCAGCTTCTTCTTCCACTTTTGCTGTATCAGCGCCGGCTAATAGTTCACCAACAGTCTCTACTCCTGCTTCCTCAGCTTTTGTAGCGATCTGTCCGCTTACCTGAGCCAGTGCCGTCAGCGGATAAAGCAGCATGAATGCAAGCTGACCATAGAGCACGTCTCTGGAAGGTACGTAAGATAGAGCGACAATCTCTTCAAGAGACACGCTTTTTCCATCTATGATTCCACCCTTGATGCCCATTTTCTTGAATTTCTCGCCGGATTCGCGAATCAGACGCGGTGCCAGGACAACATCTTCAGTGCTATAGGCGATA
>JAAYEX010000161.1 GCA_012728535.1 Clostridiaceae bacterium
CATCTATAGGGAGTCTTGCCACACTTAACAATGATGGCTCACCCTATGTTATACCCGTACATTTTCTCTATTATAATGAAGCCATTTACATCCATGGTCTCCCTAAAGGACAGAAGGTCGACAACATCGGCGCTGATTCCCGTGTCAGCATGACGGTTTATGAAATGGAGTCTTTACTGCTGGACCCCAACGAAGAACCATGTGAGACAAATACCAAATATGAAAGTGTCATTGTTTCCGGTAAAGCTACACTTGTTGATGATCAGGATCATAAAAAGCAAGTCCTCGCCGGGATTGTGAAAAAATACACTCCGCATCTCACACAAAAAGAAATACCGGATAATATGGTGAAAAGTACAGCAGTGATAAAAATTGAAATGCAAAATGTCACTGGAAAGTATTACGAATAAAGAGAGTCTGAAGGAGTTTGGTGCCAGGCGGGTCCGGTGCCGCCACATTGATGCAGCGAATCCGGGCCTGGCTGATCTTTCCCCTATTCTTCCAAGTTACACCCATTACAATCATACAAGAGCCCTAGAGACTTATCCTCGGTTAATTCCAGTGAATCTTAAATAAAAGAAACCATTGATCTGAAGGTTGAAGCAGGCATAAGCAACACTTGGTTGAGGTGCACAGCTTCCCCTAGGGGCAACCTTGCAGACTCTGTGGATATTGACAGTGTATTTTTGCCTGGGCTAACATAAAACCATGATATCTATAGAAATCAAAAGACAGATCTAAAGGCTGATAGGGCAATGTTCGAATAGTTTTGAATCATCACATATGCCGGTATCCGTAATAATTAAGAAATGAGAATTTAAGTGAAGGGATTTTCTGAACATTTTGTGGGCAATGAAGAATTGCCGGACTTATCAAGTGCAGCTGTACTGATTGTGGACATGCTCAATGACTTCTGTTGTGCAGGTGGGAAAATGCCATTAAAGGGAGGTTCCGATATAGTTCCGTCTATCGTTGCACTTAGCAATGCAGCGAGGAAGAAGGGACTGCAAGTCATATATGTGAACGACAATCACAGATCGGACAGATATGACAGAGAGTTTGAAAAACGCGAGCCTCATTGTATAGATGGTACATGGGGTGCGGAGGTGCTCGATGAACTTAACCCACAGGAGGGTGATCTGAGTATCAAGAAAAGAAGATTCAGTGGCTTCTTCCAGACTGATCTGGACTTGATATTACGTGAGCTCAATGTGAAAACAGTCATTGTCACAGGAGTTGTAACTAATATATGCGTACGCTCTACCTGTCATGATGCATTTTTTCTTGGCTATAACGTAATCGTCCCCAGGGACTGTGTATGTGCTACTGCGCCGCGCGAGCAGGAGTCGTCCTTATGGGACATCGAAACGCATTTTGGGTCAGTAACAGACAGTCAGACTCTTATTGGCTTAATCGAAGAGCTGGATGAAAAAAGTCCGAATTAATGAAAAAACAGTTGATTTATTATCGACAAGCCTAAATTTTATGAGGTGTTGTATGGCAAATTTTAAATTAGGAGAAGGTAAATATACTGTAAGAAGTATTGCAGTCAGAGTTGTTGTCATTATGGTAGGTGTTTTTATCACAGCCTACGGAGCCGCGGCCTTTATCACTGCAGTTCTGGGTAGTGACCCTGTTACTGCCTTCGTCCAGGGCCTGGGCAAAGTTACCGGTTTGTCCTTCGGAAATGCTATGAACGTGTTCAATGCAGCATTCTTTGTAGTGGTTCTGATTTTGAACTGGAGGACCATAGGAATAGGTACTGTACTATATACCTTTACTCTGGGTACCTTCGCAGATATATTTATTCGCTGGATTAACGCAGCGATCGGACTTGAGCCCTCTATGGGTTTCCGTATCGGTCTTATTGTCACCGGTACTATTGCTCTCGGTATCGGACTGGGCCTATATCAGGCAGCAGGATTAGGAGCAGGACCTTCAGATGCTTTCAACCAGATCATGGCGAGAAAACTCAAATTGCAACTGCGCTGGTGGCGCATAATCTTTGATGTCATTATGGTTGTCGGAGCTCTGATCATGGGCGGTATCGTACATGCCGGAACACTTGTAGGAATGTTCCTGGTAGGACCGGTTCTCGGGCCGGTATTTAACAAAATGTCACCGGTCGTCAACAAGTGGGCAGGTAATGAAGATCTTGTTCACGAGGAACTATAGACAGAAACTTTCAAGTTTGTAATAGCAATTCACAACTATTAGAAAGGAATTCTTTATGAAAGATAAAATGATGGCGGTTATTTATGAAGGTAAAGGTCAGATCGCCTTTAAAGAAGTTAACGTACCTAAAATTCTTGATCCCAGAGACGCTATCGTCAAGGTTGGCATGTCCAGCATTTGCACAAGTGATATTCATATTATTCACGGTTCTGTACCCAGAGCTAAAGAAAATGTCATACTGGGCCATGAATTCGCAGGAGAAGTAATAGCTGTCGGCGATGCTGTAAAGAAAATTAAACCCGGAGACAGAGTAGTTGCCAATGTTGAAACCTTCTGCGGAGAGTGCTTCTATTGTAAGCGCGGCTGGGTTAACAACTGTGTCGAAGGTGGCTGGTTTATGGGTCATCTCATTGACGGCGCCCAGACAGACTATGTGCGTGTACCCATTGCTGACAATGGCTTAAACATAATCCCGGACAACTTGGATTATGAGGATGTGCTGATGACCAGCTGTATTCTGCCAAGTGGTTTTTGGGGTGCAGAACTGGCGGAAATTAAGCCGGGTGATACCGTGGCAGTTATAGGGAGCGGCCCCACCGGCTTAACAGCCATGATGTCCGCTCGTCTTTTTGGTCCTGCCAACATTGTCGCCATTGATATTATTGATTCCCGTGGTCAACTTGCGCTGGATCAGGGATGGGCTGACTACTATGTTAACAGCTCAAAAGAAGATCCGGACAAGCTGATTAAAGAGCTGACCGATGGTCGCGGAGCCGATGCTGTCATTGAGGTAGCCGGAACAAGCGAAACCTTCCAGTTGGCATGGAAGATCGCCCGCCCCAACGCAGTCATTTCGGTTGTAGCCATGTACGCTGAGGACCAGGTACTTCCCTTACCCTCGATGTACGGCAAGAATCTGATTTGGAAGGCAGGTGGCGTTGACGCCTCCAAGAATGATACACTGATAAGGCTCCTGGCTGGCGGAAAGATTAATACCCGGCCTATGATTACACACAAGTTCCCCCTTAACGATATAGAAAAAGCTTACAAAATCTTTGAGAATCATGAAGATAATTGTATAAAAATTGCAATTACCCCTTACGAAGACTAAGCAATGTGGTGCGGGATGATGTAACATGCATTATCCCGCACCTGTCCTCGTAGAAGAAAGGCGGACTTTCTGGTCACCATCAAAGAAGCAGCACACCTTACCCGCCTAAGCAGGAAGGCAATTCGTCACTACGAGAGTATCGGCCTGATCGAAACCTGCAGAAATGATGCAGGTTATCGTCTCTTTTCAGCAGATACATTATCCCGATTGCGAAAAATCCGCTACTACAAGAATCTCGGTTTCCCCCTCGATAAAATTAAAGATCTGCTCGATGCTCCGGAAAGCGTTGTTATGGACGCAATGGAGCATCATATTGCTCTTTTGGAAGATGAAATAAAAGAGACGCGCCTGGCTGTAGAAGCCATGGAAGCAGTTTTATCTGCTGAAAGGGAAGACGATTCGATCAGGAAGACGGGACTGGCAATTATTGCTCTCGATTTACAAAACGATCTGATGGCAGGTGGATCATTAGCTTGTAACCGTATATTAAAGATTTTGCCCCCATTATCGGATCTCTTCATCAAAGCCAGAGC
>JAAYEX010000162.1 GCA_012728535.1 Clostridiaceae bacterium
CGTATAGAGCAAGCAGTTATTTCCAAATTCACGTACAGAAAACAGATTTGAGCCTTTCGTTTTACCATCAAACAAGGAAACTCGAAGTGGAAAATGCGAATTATCAGAAAGAAGTTGCGCCAATAAATTATATTCGCCCGTTTCCGTCTTTAAACCAAGATTTTTCTTAAAGGTTTTTTCCTTCAAGATAATTCCCTTGGACCCATAATAACCAAACAGTTTTGAGAAGGTTAAATCTTGATATTTTGCTGATATCGTCTCGATGGTTTCAACCCGACCATCCAGTATTTTAAAAAGTTGAATTTCACGTTTAGGATACTCTCTTAAATTTACCTTCGATGATCCAATACGAATAAATCGTTTCTCTTTATAAGCAGTCGGCACTCCTTCTGCAGCTGGAATAATAAGAATGACAATTCGTTTCTCATTAATTACATCTTCTACAAAAGAGAAATTAATACTAGGTGACAAATTTCGAGCTAGTTGATTCTGATATGGTTCGTTTTTTACGTGTTGATATTGATTAAATGTTGTGCCAATAATCTCATGAGTTTCATCATTTATTCCCCAGATAAAATACGCGTATTTCTGGTGGTGAAATGCAGCTGCATTTGAAAGTGCAGAGACATATTCACCTAACACTACTGGTTCAAACCAATTTTCCTTGAATTCAAACCACTCTTGTTCATCCGCGTATTTACTTAATTCAAGGACTTTTTCTTTGATATTCATACTGCTACACCTCTCTTTTATTCCCAACATATATTGTACATTAAGTTGGGAATAAAGTTGGGATTAATTTCAGCATCTAGAGCATAAAAATGAAGCTAAAGGCGTCATAAATCTGACCATCAAAGAAAATATTTTGTTTCACTTCTGTTTGATTTGCGATGTAGTTAAAGACCTTTTCTAACTTCTGATCTGTTTCTAATTGGATAAAGTCCGTATAGTTGGTGTAAATTGAAAAAGTGAGTCATGTCCACTCTTTGCTACAATGGTTTTAGAAGAAATCATAAGCTAGGAGCAGAAACATGACTCAACTTAATATTACCCTAAGTGAAGCAACTCTTAAAGAACTTATGATTGGCGACCGCAACGAAGCTGTAAGGGAATTGCTTGAGGCAGTCTTTAACGCGGTTTTGAAAGCAGAGGTAAGCGAGCAAGTGGGAGCAGAATCTTACGAGCGTACAGACAAACGGCTTACCTACAGCAACGGCTACCGGGAGCGGCAGTTCAAGACCAGAGTAGGCACATTGGATCTTTTCATACCAAAGTTACGTAATGGCACTTTTTCGACCGCTCTCTTTGCCAATTACGAGCGAAGTGAAAAGGCCCTGGTTCTTTCATTGATGGAGATGGTTCTTCAAGGTGTCTCCACCCGCAAGGTTTCCAGGATAACTGAGACCCTCTGCGGCACAAGTTTTAGTAAGAGTACAGGCTCGAGGCTTTGTGAGGAACTTGACAAGGAAGTGGAACAATTCCGCCAACGTCCATTAACCAATACTTACCCCTTTCTCATTGTTGACGCCATCTACGTCAAGGCAAGAGCTAACGGCAGTGTTAAGTCTAAAGGTTTGCTTGTGGCAATAGGAGTTAACGAGGACGGTCATCGCGAAGTCTTGGGATTTAAGGCCGGCGATGGCGAGAGTTACGAAATCTGGTTCAATTTTTTCTCTGAGCTGAAAGAGCAGGGTCTTCACGGAGTTGACTTAGTCACATCCGATCAACATAAAGGTCTGGTTAAAGCAATAAGAGAACAGTTTGAGGGTGCATCCTGGCAACGCTGTCAAACTCACTTCTCCCGGAATGTTTTGGACAAGGTTCCTAAGAAGACACAAAGAGAAGTCCAGCTTCGCCTGAAGGACATTTACAACAGTCCTGGACTTGAAGAAGCAAGGGTAAGAAAAGAAGCACTTCTAGACTATTTGGAAGAACATGCTCCCAGAGCTGTTGAAAGCTTCGACGATGGTTTTGACGATATAACAGTGAGTATTCCGAAGCAAGTTGAGCCATCGTTCCGACGACTGTGAGCCACCCGTTCCAAAAAGCGTGAGCCGCTTGTA
>JAAYEX010000163.1 GCA_012728535.1 Clostridiaceae bacterium
GCCTCGTGGCATACCCGGATAGACTCTTTAGCTTCAGGTCGGGCTGGATCAATCATGCCCATCAAGCCGACAAATATCATATCTGACTCCATGCCCTCGAACTCAGAATTATCATGATGGCGATAGGCAAAAGCGAGTACACGCAGTGCACCTCGAGCAAACTGACTGTTCATCTCAGTTATTTCCTGCCGGCGCTCATCTGACAGATCTATCACCCCGGAAGAGGTTAATTCTTTATTGGAGCGATCGAGAATACGGTCAGGTGCACCCTTGGTCAAAGAAATATAAGGCGCATCGGGCAGAGTCGTGGAGGCGACGCTCATCATTTTGCGTGCAGAGTCAAAAGGCTTTTCACCTGCACGAGGGTGCTCTTTGCGCACTGCGCCAACATCTCTCGAACATCCTTTAGCAGCCGCTGTCAGCATGGCGCCCTCTGTCGGGTCACCTATCATCTGGACTACACCTTCTTCACTGCGCAAAATTGCATCATTGCATAGTATTCCAATTTCAAAAAGTCTGTCCAATACATCCTGAGATACAGATACTTCATTTTCGTCCGTACTCTTTATATCACCTTGGGGTATATAGCCTGTACCACTTACCTCAAAGACACGTTTGTCAGCATAAAGTCTGGTTACAGTCATTTCATTTTGTGTCAAGGTACCGGTCTTGTCACTGCAGATTGTATCAACGCTGCCCAAGGTTTCCACTGCAAGAAGACGCTTAACAATAGCGTTCTCTTTCGCCATCCGGTTCATGCCTAAAGATAATACAATTGTGACAACAGCCGGCAGCCCTTCGGGAATGGCGGCTACAGCCAAAGCTACTGCAGTCATGAACAACTGCAAGGGATCACCGCCCTGTAATAAGCCAACTCCGAAGATTACACCAACAACAATTAATGCCAGAATGCCGAGGATCTTGCCCAGACGATTAAGATTCTGCTGTAAGGGTGTCTGCTCCTGCTTAATGCTCGTCAAACTTGAAGCAATGCGACCCATTTCGGTTTTCTGTCCGGTGGAGATAACTATACCTGTACCACGGCCATAAGAAATAGAGGTGCTGCTATAGACAACATTTTTACGGTCCCCTATCCCCAGGAGCTCTTCTGACATAAAGTCCGCATCCTTATCTACGGGAACCGATTCACCGGTCAGCGCGGATTCATCAGCTTGAAGATTCTTGCTCTGAATGAGTCTGATATCAGCCGGGACAACGTTACCAGCTTCCAGCTGCACCAGGTCTCCCGGCACAATCTCCGCTGCAGCTATCACCTGCAGTTTCCCGTCACGGATGACATGTGCTTCAGGTGCAGCCATCTTTTGCAAAGCTTCGACTGCCTTTTCTGCTTTTCCTTCCTGATAAACACCTAAAAGTGCGTTAATGATTACGATAGCCAGAATAACACTGGCGTCCAGAATTTCTCCCAAAGAACCGGATATAATTGCAGCAACGATCAGGATAAGGATCATAAAATCTTTAAACTGGTTCAGAAGCTTAATGAAAAACGCTTCCTTCTTCTCTTCAGCCAGCTCGTTTGGACCATACTTATCCAATGCTTTTGCCGCAGCATCAGGAGAAAGGCCCTGAACGGAGTCCGTCTCCAGTAATGTAACTACTTCTTCTATCTTGCTGATTGAGGATTCTGCCAGAGTTATTAATGACTCCTGCATATCCTCACCGGTTACTATTTCTGTTGTTTGTTTGCTCATCTGATGCCTATCTTTCCACCATTATTCGTTTGACCATTGGATCCATTGTTATTGTATTCGGATTCGCCTTCCGTTATTTCTTCATCGGGAATTATCTCTAACAGAATCAAATCAATTCGACGATCATCCATCTCCAGGACTGTGAAACGTAAATTCTCAAATATTACCGAAGCTTGCTCATCTTCACTTGGAATTCTTCCAAGTAGTGAGAGAACGAAACCCGCTATCGTATCGTAGTTGTCGTCTTCCTCCAAATCATCCAGAGCTTTTACATAACGCCCCGCCTCCTGAGGTGTCAGCAGCCCGCTCAAGATATAGCTTCCATCTGGATTTTCAACAACATCTGTCTTGGGCGGATCATATTCATCTTCAATCTCTCCCACGATCTCTTCCAACAGGTCCTCCATCGTGACAAGCCCTTCAGTTCCTCCGTATTCATCCACCACGATCGCCATCGATATATGTTTTGATTTCATTTCACGGAACAAAACATCAATTTGCTTTCCTTCGGGTACAAAATAAGCATTACGCATAATTTTATGTAAATCAAAGCTGTCTCCCCGCTCACTCTCAGGCACACGCATCAAATCCTTGAGAAAAAGCGTACCAACGATATTGTCCAAATCTTCATCGTAGACAGGGAAACGCGAAAAGTGAGCATTTGCAGCAAAATGTACGGCTTCATCATAAGTGGAGTTCACTGAGATTGCACTTACCGATAGGCGCGGAGTCATAATTTCTCCCACATCCTTATCATCAAAGGCAAAAATGTTATCAATAAAAAGTGCGTCTTCCGCCGGTAGATCCCCAGTATCCACTCCTGCTTCAGCCAATATACGGATTTCGTCCTCCGTAACTGTATCCGGAGTTTCCTTAGGATCAATACCGAATAGCCTCAAAACTATATTCGTACTCCAGGTCAATAATTTAGTAAAGGGACGGAAGACGAGGTCAAAGAAAAGTAAAACCGGCACAACCTTCATAGATGTTTTCTCAGGGTTTCGCATTGCCAGACGTTTAGGAACAAGCTCACCCAATACTAGTGAAAAATACGACACCAGCAAGGTTATTAATACTACAAAAAGCGTCTGCATCCAGGGATTTTGAAATGTAGGATCAGCAGCCAGATATAGGCGTGATGCTATCTTGTCTGCCGCGAAAGCACTGGAGAGGAAGCCGGCAAAGGTAATAGATACCTGTATGGTTGCCAGCATTTGACTTTTGTTTTCGACAATATTTATCAGTTTTTTTGCAGCCGAATTTCCTTCATCGGCCAGTTTTCGGATACGATTGTCGTTTTGTGTAACGATTGCCATCTCTGATCCGGCGAAAAAGCCGTTAATCAGGATCAAGATAAAAATAAGTATCAAATCAAAAGCTAAGGAACCTGCTTGCGATTGCACCGCTAACTCCTGATTTGACAGTAGCACCCTCATAAGAGGGCCAATACAGCCAGATTCGTCCAAGTCTATATACCTCCAAAATATTGCGGGAAAATTTTTGCCTCTTCGGGCAACAGTGACCTTCACTGCTATTATTGTTCCTCGCTCGTATAGGTCGACGATGTGCCTATATTATCAAAACATAAGAATCACTGCAAGAATCGGCATTTTAAATAGCTGCAATCCCGTAACTAAACGACTATCTTTTAACAATCTCCCTGAGCTCGATTCAGATATTATAAATTCAGTTTGACAAATGCATTATTTAGCTCTTATAATCTCTTGGTACTTGTACGCACCATTAGCTCAGTCGGTAGAGCAACTGACTCTTAATCAGTAGGTCCAGGGTTCGAATCCCTGATGGTGTACCAGAGGAGAAAACCCCCGTGAACATTGCATCAGCAAGTTTGCGGGGGTTTTGCGTTTTTTAATATGTCTTCTGACGTATTGTATGATTAAAAGTCACGAATTTCATAATCCATCTGTTGAGTCAGAAGTCCTTGCACACTCTTTAGTATTTAGTCAACATCATAAAGATTATATAGAAATATTCAATATTCTTTATTTGCTCTTGAAGCTAAAATTATTCTAGTATATAGTTCGTTGTAATGATTACATCTTTAGAATTATTATAAATATGTGGATACACAGATAAGCTATGATTGAAAATATCGAAAATCTGAAAGAAATACTTCGGGCAAAGAATATTCGCCTGTCACACCAAAGACTTAAGGTGTTGGAATACCTCGCCCAAAATAAAACTCACCCCAGCGTAGATGAAATCTATTCAGAGCTGCAAAAAAGCATACCAAGCCTTTCCAGAACGACAATTTATAACACTTTACACATGCTGAAAGAAGCAGGTCTGGTTAATGTTTTGACCATCGGTGACAGTGAAGCCCGTTATGAAATAATCGCTGAAAACCATGGACATTTCAAATGCACCTCCTGCGAAAATATTTTCGATTTTTCCCTCAGCGTGGAAGAGATTGAATCTTCAGATCTTGCTGATTTCGACATAAAAGAGAGAGATGTATATTTCAGAGGACTTTGTCCGGACTGTCTGGAATCCGATCGCAAAGATTCTGAAAAATAGATATGGATATTGGAGGTATTTAAATGGCGAAATATGTATGTACCGTTTGCGGATACATCTACGATGGAGCCGATGGTGCGTGGGAAGACCTGCCTGAAAGTTGGGAATGCCCACTCTGCGGCGCACCAAAATCAGATTTTGAACTTGTTAGAGAAACTCCTACCGTAACTCCGGCTGTTTCTCAAAGTGGAATCAAAATCGAACTTGCTAACAATATGGAGGATTTATCCAACTTGGAGCTGAGTGCTCTCTGCTCCAATCTGGCCCGTGGCTTCGAGAAGCAGTATAAGGCCGAGGAGGCGGAGGCTTTCAGAGAGCTGGCCGGCTACTTCAAAAAAGTGACTGCTAAGGCGATAGATCCCGCTTACAGCCAAATGCTTGAGTTGCTGGAAATTGATTTAAAAGAGGACTTCCCTCTCGCCCATCAACTAGCCGGAGCAGCTGGAGACAGAGGGGCTTTGCGAGCGCTAACATGGACCGAAAAGGTCAGTCGCATCGTCAAGTCTGTTATTAATCGTTATGAAAAAGAAGGCGAAGCTCTGATAGAGGATACAGATGTTTTTGTATGTACTATTTGTGGCTTTATCTACATTGGTGACAGCCTACCGGAGGTCTGCCCGGTATGCAAAGTTCCCAATTGGAAATTTGATAAGGTAGAGGCGAGGTAGAGAAATGGCGACAAAGTATGCAGTAAGAAATATCAGACTCTGTACGAAGGATTGCTTATGTTTATATGTTTGCCCTACCGGAGCAACAAACACAGAAAACAGCATCATTGATGTAGATACCTGCATTGGTTGCGGCGATTGTGCAGATGCCTGCCCTTCAGGTGCTATTTCTATGGTGCCATTCTTCTATCCTGAACAGCAGGAAGTTGAAGATAATGTTGTCATTGCAATGCGCAAGCTTCTGCACAGCAAATCCGACCAGGAAAATATTGCTGCTGCTCTACCGGGCAAACTTGCAGTCGCGATCGAAAAATCAAACCATATTATGGCGGAAGAACTCCTGCGTGAGTCAGGATATCTTTTGCCCCAAACAGAAAACTCTAAGCAATTTCTGCTGTCATTGTTAGAAAAGGATCAGCCTGAAGGCTTTCCCCGCAAAACTGTAGAAATGCTTTTAGGAAAATACGAAAAATACCAGGAGGAAAAACTAATGAGTGAAAAAACAACAACTTATGACAATCTGATGACCGCTTTCACAGGAGAGTCAGAAGCAAACAGAAAGTACACAGCCTATGCTGAAAAGGCCGAAAAAGACGGCTACAGCAATGCGGCCAAACTTTTCAGGGCAGCAGCTGATGCTGAGACCATTCACGCCATCAGTCACTTTAAAGTTGCAGGCAACGTCCGTACCACCGCTGAAAACCTCAAAGACGGTGTCGAAGGCGAAACCTACGAATATACAAGTATGTACCCGCCATTTGTCGAGCTTGCTGAAGCAGAAGGCAACACCCAGGCTGTAAGATCATTCACCTACGCCATGAAAGCTGAAGAAGTACATGCCGGCCTATACCGGGAGGCCCTCGACAATTTAGATGCAGAAGCTGAAGAAATTTTCTACTATCTCTGCCCTGTCTGTGGAAACATTGAGAAGTACGTACCTGACAAATGCAAAATCTGTGGTGTCTCCGGTGATAAATTCATTAAATACTAAAGCATAATTTTCCACTTAAAAAAGCTCCTGATCGCACTAGTTCAGGAGCTTTTTGTTTTTACCGGAAATAGCTAAATAGTTTTAAAGGTCAAATTCTTTCTTAGCTTCAGCAAAAGCCGCCAAAGCTGCATCCAATTCCTCTTTATTGTGGGCGGCTGAAATCTGGCATCGTATGCGCGCCAGTCCCTGAGGTACAACCGGGAATTTGAAGGCCACAACATAGATTCCTTTTTTCAACATGAAATCGGCAACATCCAGAGCTTTTTTAGCGTCATAGACCATAATCGGAACGATCGGGTGAGTACCCGGGATAATCTGCAGGCCCAGCTCTTCTATCTCTTTGCGGAAATATAAGGTGTTGGCGTTGACCCGGTCGATCAGATAACTGTCACGCAACAGCATATCAAGGACTTTCAGAGATGTAGCGACAATAGCAGGTGAAAGGGTGTTAGAGAAAAGATAAGGCCGGCTTTTCTGCCTGAGCCAGGCTACTATTGCCTTATTTGCCAGGGTGAAACCACCCGAGGCGCCGCCCATGGCTTTGCCTAAAGTGCTTGTCATAATATCGATTCGTCCCATGACACCACAATGCTCCGGTGTCCCTTTACCTTTTTTCCCGACAAAACCTGAAGCATGGGAATCATCAACCATTACCAAAGCATCATATTCATCTGCCAGGTCACAAATCGATTTGAGATCAGCAATAATGCCATCCATGGAGAAAACGCCGTCCGTAGCGATCAGCTTGATACGAGCTCCGCCTGCATCAGCATCTTTCAAGCACTGCTCCAAATGTGCCATATTGTTATTGTTATACCGATAACGCTTAGCCTTGGACAACCTGATACCATCAATTATACTGGCATGGTTGAGCTCATCCGAGATAATTGCATCTTCCTCAGTCAGGAGAGTTTCAAAAAGTCCTCCGTTAGCATCAAAGCATGAAGAGTAGAGAATAGCATCTTCAAAACCGAAGAATTTTGCCAGCTCTGTTTCCAGCTCCTTATGTTGTGTTTGTGTACCACAGATAAAACGTACTGATGACAAGCCATAACCCCAGCGGTCATAACTGTCTTTGGCTGCTTCAATCAGCTCCGGGCTGTTCGCTAAGCCCAAGTAGTTGTTGGCACACATATTGATAACACCCTTGGTTTCAGTTGTATCAATTATGCTCCCCTGAGGCACAGTCAGAATACGCTCCTCACTGTACAAGCCGGATTCTTTCAGTTCATCTAAATTGTCCTGGATAATTTTCAGTCCCTTTTTCATGCTAATTCCTTTCTTAATCTCTCGCACAGGTCCAATCCAGCAAAACCTTGCCGGATGTGCCGCTATTCATAGCAGCAAAACCTTTTTCAAAATCGCGGAAATCAAAACGGTGTGTAATAAGTGGTGACAAATCCAGACCGGCCTGCACCAAAGCCTGCATCTTATACCAGGTTTCGAACATATCACGCCCATAAACACCGCGCAGGGTCAAACTACCCATGACTATTTTGTTCCAGTCAACTCCTGTGCCTGCTTTTTGGAAACCCAGCATAGAGATCTTTCCGCCTGTAATCATCATATTTATCATCTCGTTCAACGCTGAAGCAGAACCGGACATTTCCAAACCGATATCAAAACCTTCCGTCATTTTGAGCTCAGGCATCAAATCCCGCAGCTTTTCTTTTGTCGTATCGACAGTTCGAATATCAGGAACAACACTATGTGCCAGTTCAAGACGTTCAGTCATGATGTCTGTCAAAACAACATTTCTGGCCCCACAAAAGCGAGCTACTGCAGCTGCCATGATGCCGATCGGCCCCGCCCCTGTTATTAAAACATCCTCACCGACCAATGGAAACATGAGGGCTGTGTAAACAGCATTGCCAAAGGGGTCAAATAGCGCCACTATGTCTTCAGGAACACCGGGCAGGATCTTCACCACGTTTTGTTCGGGAATAACAATATATTCTGCGAAAGCGCCATCACGGTTCACACCGACGCCCTTCGTATTCGGACACAGCACACGACGTCCGGCACGGCAGTTGCGGCAGATGCCGCAGACTATGTGTCCTTCCCCGGAAACAAGGTCTCCTACTTCAATTGTTGAAACCATGGAACCGACTTCGACGACTCTACCCACATACTCATGGCCGATCACCAAGGGTGGTTTGATATTAAGCTCTGACCACTCATCCCAGTTGTAAATATGGAGATCCGTACCGCAAATCGCAGTTTTAATGACCTCAATTTTCACATCAATAGCCGTACATTCAGGTATAGGCACTCTGCTGAGCTCAAGTCCTGCCTTACGCTCCGACTTAACCAGAGCATACATTGATTCACTCATTTCACTCCTCCTCAATACTTAAACAAGTTACTGCTTCTTAAAATACATTATATGACTTCAATCATACATTTTAAACATTATTTGGAATACAACGGCATTTAGTACAAGGCTAGGGCGACTAGCATAGATGTACGGGGATCTGTCGTTCACGGCTGGTTTCCATCAGAATATTATTTGATGTAAAAAAGACCGACTGAGCTGATAGCTCCAACATACGTTCATCCAACAGATTCAGCAATTCACTGATTCGGGCGGGAGTATTAAGCAACGGTAAATCAAAGATAAACAATGGAGTAAGCTGATCACGCCCTTTGCAATCCAGCAAAGCCATACGGAATGCGAGGTATACAGTGTCAGAAGGAGAATTATTTATCAAGGAGATTTCTTTTTCTCGCGTTTTTACAGCTTTAAACCTATCAAGCTCTCCCCTCCTGATTCCTCGCTGCTCCTCAATCATTTGGTCACTGCTTTCATGATCAACAGATTGCATACCCTGAAGACGTCTGCTGTACTTCAGGGTCAGCGAACGCAAGTGGTTCACAGGAACTTCCCTCCATTCAGCATGAAGAAAGTCGAGCATTGTTATTGCCAGATCAAGCAGCTCAATATCTTCAATCTCCTGCCATAGATTTTGCTCCAGAAAATCCCGTCTTCGGCTAAGTCTCGGAACCTGATCCAGAAACTCCTCTTCCTGTTTTAAAGTCTCTTTCAGCTCTTTCAGCTGTTGTTTATGCCGGGAAATATCCTGTGACAATTCAACACGCTCAATCTCTATTCTCCTGGCCCTGCTTTTGTCATATTTTAAAGACTGAGAGCGCAGATTAACGTCCTTATTTCCGGTATCGTCACCTGCCAGCATTGCACCGTAAAGCTCTTCACATGCATGCTCATATTCACGCAACATATCTTCATCAGTTCTTCCTTTGCGTACATCCGCTATCTGACGTAAAAATTCTGAAACTGATTCATCGTATGAGCTCTCGGACTGCCTTTGATTGCGCAATGCATCCAAAACATAGTCTGCATCATTTACATTATCGATATCCGCGTATAAAGATAATTGTGACAGAAAGTCATTGCCAGCCCGTCTCTGGCTCTCTTCCAGAGAACGCAGTGCAATCTGACCGCGGTTCAGATTAGCTGCCAAGCGGTCAGCCTCAGCTAAAGCTGAACGCCAAGTTTCAGTTTGCTCTGCCAATTGCTCTTCCAGCTGCCTGCCGGCCTCAGATCTGTCCGGATTGCGCAAACTATCTGCCAGACTCTCACTCAACTGAACTTCCTTCTTAGAAAGTGGCCGGGTAAAAAGAAATAGTGAGATAGCCATAACTATTCCTGCCATAGCAAAACATAGAATTGCTATTATCCGGTAACTGTTGAAAAGTAATAGAGCCAGTAGTGCCAGAGCCAAACCACCCAATAAGAGAAAATGTTTAGGTCCTATACCTTTTTCTACAGGACGACCGGAAGCTAGCCCTTCCTTTGCACTACCAGTTCGTTCACCTTTATCAGGGATATATGCGTATTGTTCATTTTCAGCAACAGCCATTCTCTCCCGCAACTGTTTAACTTTGTACTCAGACAGAATACGTTTCTGTTCCCATTCATAACGGTCTTCTTGAGTTTGTTTGACCTCTTCTCGCTGGACTTCTATTTTCTTCTTTCTTTCCTGGTAATCTTGATACAAAGCGCTGAGCTGTGTTAGCTCATGTACAGTAATATCACGCCCCTGCCCCGTGATGCTCCTGGCATAGTGCGAAGCATTGCTCTCCAGATCCTCTAAATCCTTCCGTAGCTTCAAAAGGCTTTCATAATCATTCTTAATCGAAAGAAGCATTAAGGTTCGCTGTTCTTCACGTAAATCTTCATCTGTTTCCCTGAGATTTTGAAGACGGCGTTCCAAACTGTGTATCTTCTCTGTGTCGGTTATTGCCTTGGATGAGGTATTAGCTTTTAATGCAGGGTCCTGCAAGACAGATATCAATTCAGAGCGGGTTAGATATAGTTTGCCTTGAGCCGACTCTGCAAGCTTACTCCTGCTTAGCTCAAGACGTTCCTTTAATTGCAAAAAGTGATTACGATGGACAGCTGCATCGACGGAGTCATCCAGCAAAAGACTCCAGTCCAGACGCTGGGCCAGGATATTGGATTCCGCACCCACAGCCCCGGGAAGTATTAACTCGCCCTTATCTTCGTCACTGATTACACCTCGCAGCAGCTTTTGTGAAATTTCATCAGCAAAAAGAAATGATAAAGTCGGCACCGCTGTAATAGCTGCTACTCTTTTTTCAAATAAATCGGAAATGGACAGATGTTCGTCCTCGTAAAATGCCTGAAAAAACTTTCTCTTCTCGAGATCAGGTATCGCTGTATTGCGAGCACACAGCGCGGACTGGATGGATATATTTGGAGCTGTACCCGCATTTATTGTATCAAAATAAAGGACAGTTGTTCCGCGTTTAAGCAGAAATCTCTTGCCTCCGTCGTCTGTCAATCCCGCTTTCTTAACGGGATCTGTGCAACGAATTTCTATTATCCTCATGCGTCCGATCCACCTCTCAGCACTTTCATAATAACTCTAACACAAGTAGTAACTTTCTATGTCTTATGAGTCGTTTTTTCAAACTATGTGAGCACTTCATCGTGTAACTCAAGTAACAGAGCTTATGCGCGAATTAAACTTAATATATAGTAAAAATCAAGATTATTATTAGCTTTACTTATTGGAAGGAGATTTATCACATGAAAATGACAAAAGAACTTAATCAATTGTTTAATGAACAGATCAAACTCGAATATGATTCGGCCTTTATCTATCTCGCTATGAGTGAATGGCTAAATCAGAATAACTGGGTGGGCGCCGGCCATTGGATGGAAATTCAATACAGAGAAGAACTGGCCCATGCCGAAGGTTTTGTACGCTATCTGACTATGAGAGGCGAACCGGTGGAACTTCTGCAATTAGCAACAGCACCCAAGGAATGGGATTCTATTTTGGACTTGTTCCAGGCAGCCCTGAAGCATGAAGAGTTTATAAGTGAAAGCATAAACAAAATGGCTGATCAAGCTGAAAAAGATGGCGACCGAGCCTCACGTTTGTTCCTCCAGTGGTATATAAATGAGCAAGTTGAAGAAGAAGTAAACGCCAATGACAATGTTATGGGTGTTGACCGCACACAAGGTCACATTGTCGGCCTTCTTGCCTTTGATGACTTAAAAGGTACCCGCAAGTGGACAGGAGAAGAAGTTCCCCTATTCTCCTAACATATACGTCTCCTCGAAGCACGGGATAACAGTAGCGATCCTGTGGGAATAACCCCGTCTGAGAAAGGCGGGGTTATTTTTTGGCTTGACAAGGTAATTTGCCGCGGCTAAGATAATATGGCTTGCCGAAGTGGCTCAGTGGTAGAGCAATTCACTCGTAATGAATAGGTCGTGGGTTCGACTCCCACCTTCGGCTCCATAATTCGTCCGTAAGATTTATCGGACATTTTTGTAAAAAACAGCACTCCACAATAAGCTATGGAGTGCTGTTTTTTTTACGGTATTTTTCTTCAGTTCTAATTCTTTTCAATCAGATCCAAACAACGCTGTGCTACATTCTCAGCTGTGAAGCCAAATTTCTCAAAGAGGATATTAGCCGGAGCAGATGCTCCAAAGTGGTTCAAACCGACGACATCACCGTCCAAACCGACATACCTGTACCAAGGCATATCAGCTGCAGCTTCCACTGCAAGACGCTTGCGCATTGTCTCAGGCAATACCCGCTCCTTATAAGCTGCATCCTGCTCTTCAAAAAGTTCAAAGGACATCATTGATACAACTCTAACCGGATGACCTTCCGTTTCCAATAGATCAGCTGCAGCCAGGGCGAGTTCAAGTTCTGATCCCGATGCCATAATGATCGCCTCATAATCCTTAGCATCACGTACAACATAAGCGCCACGCAGTGCCCGTTTTGCATTCGTTTCAGCAGATGGCACAGTCTGGCGAGTCAGGATTAGTGCGCTGGGCTTATTGCTTTCAACAGCATACTTCCAAGCAGCAGCTGTTTCCAGACGGCCGGCAGGTCGTAAAACGGTAAGACCGGGGGTAGAACGCAATATGGTCAGATGTTCGACCGGCTGATGGGTGGGTCCGTCTTCGCCCAACCCGATGCTGTCGTGAGTGAAAATAAAAACTTGTGGCACTCCCATTAAAGCACTTAGGCGAATTGCTCCTCTCATATAGTCAGAGAAAATAAGGAAGGTTGCGCTGTATGGGAGTACTCCTCCATGCAAAGCCATTCCATTACAGATAGCAGCCATAGCAAACTCACGCACACCAAAATGAATATTCGCGCATTCGGGGCTAGCTGAGCTATATGAACCCTGGTTATCAATCATCGTCATATTAGAAGGCGCCAGGTCTGCACTGCCGCCAAAGAAGGGTATACCTTTTTCATACAGAGCGTTGAGAATCAACCCTGAAGCTGAGCGGGTAGCAATATCTTTACTTACAGCATCAGAGAGCTCATCAACATCAATCTCCGGATAGCTCCGCTCGACGCGCATAGCCAATTCCTTTGCCTGTCCGGGGTTAGCCAGCTGCCAGGCCTTGTAAACATCCAGCCATTCTTCTTCCGCTTGGCCCAAAAGCAATTCTTTCTCCCTGAACCATTCAGTCAGATCTTCAGCTACTGTGAAAGGATCGGAAGAATCCCAGTTGAGGAATTCATAAGTTTCACTTGCTCCCTCAGATCCCAGTGGGGCGCCATGCACCGCGGCTGTATCAGCTTTAGGAGAACCGTAGCCTATAATTGTTTTAACTTTGATCAGTGAAGGGCGGTCATCACGGGCTTTAGCTTCATCCAGAGCGCGGCTGATGGCACTGCAATCATTACCGTCAGTCACTTCCAGTACATGCCAGCCGTAAGCTTCAAAACGTTTGCCGACATCTTCCGTAAAGGCCAAATCTGTTGAACCTTCTATCGTAATGCTGTTATCGTCATAAAGTACGATCAGTTTTCCCAGCTTCAACGTTCCCGCCAGAGAAGCCGCTTCAGCGGAAACACCTTCCATTAAATCTCCGTCACTGGCAATGACGTACGTATGGTGATCGATAAGCTTATGTTCCTCAGTATTAAAACGTGCGGCCAAGTGGTTTTCAGCCATCGCCATTCCTACGGCCATAGTGATACCCTGACCCAACGGTCCGGTAGTTGCTTCAACACCAACAGTGTGGCCATACTCCGGATGTCCGGGAGTCTTGCTGTCCCACTGACGGAATTCTTCCAGATCTTCCTTTTTTAATCCATATCCAAAGAGGTGGAGCAAAGAATATATGAGCATTGACCCGTGACCTGCAGATAAAATGAAGCGATCCCGATTGAACCAATCCGGATTTGCAGGATTATGTTTCATGTGGTTTAACCAACGCTCCACTGCCATCGGTGCAACACCCAAAGGTAATCCCGGATGTCCTGATTTCGCTTTTTCCACACCCGCTACTGACAAAGCCCTGACAGCTGCAATAGCTTTTTCCTGCATTTTTTGTTCGTTAAACATTCCTAACCTCCTGTAGTGTTTTGCTCATCTTCAATTAAATGACAATTTTTGTATTTTTTACCACTGCCACACCAACATGGATCATTGCGCCCGGGTTTTACCGTGCGCGTTACAGGTTTTTGTTGCAAACTTCCACCTGCGACAGGCTCCATATTACCATGTCTGCGTCTTGCCCCTCGTGAAACAGGCGGGGCAGGTTCCGCTCCTGCAGCGACTGCCTGTGCCGAAAATCCTGCGGATCCTCTTCCCTCGCCGGTGATCTGAGGTTCTTTGCGTTCGGTCGGTGTAGCGATGAGACGGGCACGCATGATCAGGCGAACAGAGTCTTCCTGTATACCTTCGGTCATGTCCTCAAACATGTCAAAACCTTCGCGTTTGTACTCGACAACCGGATCATGTTGTGCATAGCTGCGCATTCCTATACTGTCGCGCAAATCATCCATAGCATCAATATGATCCATCCAGTGACGGTCTACCGTCTGCAAGAGAACCACACGCTCAGCTTCACGCAAAAGATCATCTGAACCAAGCTCTTTCCCTCTGGACTCCAGGCGGTCCAGTGCCTGATCAGCCAGTATTTCTCCGAAATCACTGCTATCCAGCTGCGGCAGTTTCTCTTCCAGTTCAGTCAAGAGAGGTAAGTCACCAAATATATCACTTACTCGCGTTTTGATTCCGACGTAGTCCCAGTCCCCTGTTTCTTCTTTGGTCGCTATGAAGTTACTTAATGTATTCTCCATCACACTACAGATGATGCGCTGATAGTAGTTGTGCAGGTCGCGTCCTTCAAGTACCTCGCGCCTCTGTTGATAAATAAGGTTGCGCTGTTGGTTCATGACATCGTCATACTCGAGTACATTCTTTCGAATGCCGAAGTTTCGAGCTTCAACACGCTTCTGTGCTGATTCAATGACATTGGAAAGCATGGGGTGACTGATTTCCACATCTTCTTCTACGCCCAGTGTATCAAAAATGCGATCCAGCCTGTCTCCGCCGAAAAGACGCATCAGATCGTCATCCAATGACAGATAAAAGCTGCTGGCACCCGGGTCGCCCTGACGTCCGGCGCGTCCGCGCAGCTGGTTATCTATACGTCTTGATTCATGTCTTTCTGTTCCAAGAATATAGAGTCCGCCTGCTGCTACAACAGCTTGTTTTTCTTCTTTGATTTCTTGATCATGCTTGTTTTCCAGCTCAGCAAATTTCTTCCTGGCAGCCAGAATCTCTTCATCTTCGGTAATATTGTAAGCAGTGGCCTGCTCAATCATTTCCTCGTCAAAGCCCAGCTTGCGCATTTGCTCACGTGCCATGAATTCAGGATTGCCGCCCAGCATGATATCCGTGCCTCGACCTGCCATATTAGTTGCGATTGTAACAGCGTTCAGACGACCGGCCTGTGCTACGATCTCAGCCTCTCGTTCATGGTTCTTTGCATTCAGGACATTATGAGGAATTCCTGCTTTCTTAAACAGTCTGGAAATTAACTCTGATTTTTCAACCGAAACTGTACCAACCAGGATAGGCTGTCCTGTGCTGTGTACCTGCGTCACTTCCTCCAACAAAGCTTTATATTTGCCATTTTCTGTTTTAAAAACGGCATCCGCTTTGTCTTCACGGATCATCGGCATATTGGTGGGTATAGTTATAACATCAAGATTATAGATTTGGCGGAACTCATCTTCTTCAGTCAGAGCCGTTCCGGTCATTCCGGAAAGTTTTTTATACATACGGAAATAATTCTGGAAAGTGATAGTAGCCAGGGTCTTGTTCTCTGCATTGATTTCAACATTCTCTTTTGCCTCTATGGCCTGATGCAGTCCGTTACTGTAGCGGCGACCAAACATAAGGCGACCTGTGAAATCGTCAACTATGATAACCTCACCGTCTTTCACGACATAATCCTGATCCAGATGCATATTGCCGTGTGCTTTTAGCGCATTATTCAAGTGATGATTAATCTCATAGTTTTCCTGATCAGAAAGGTTCTCTATGGAAAAAAACCTTTCAGCTTTTTCGATACCACGTTTAGTCAGAACAGCAGATTTTGCTTTTTCATCAACGATATAATCAGCGTCTGCTTCAATGTCTTCCATTTCTTCAACCGTACGCAGGGTATCTTTTTGCACGATGACCTTCTTGCGTAGGCCACGCGCAAAGCTGTTTGCTTTACTGTAAAGCTCAGAGGATTCTGAACCGTGTCCCGAGATAATCAGCGGTGTACGTGCCTCATCAACAAGGATACTGTCAACTTCGTCGACAATAGCAAAGCTAAGTTCACGCTGTACACAGCGGTCCAGGCTCATTACCATATTGTCACGCAGGTAATCAAAGCCGAACTCATTATTAGTACCATAAGTAACATCAGCATCATAGGAGCGCTTGCGATCGGCTTTATCTACACCATGAACAACAAGGCCAACAGAAAGCCCGAGATAGCGATATATCTTTCCCATCCATTCACTATCACGTTTGGCCAGGTAATCATTAACAGTTACTATGTGAACACCTTTGCCGGTAAGGGCATTCAGATACACAGGCAAGGTCGCTACCAGCGTTTTTCCTTCACCTGTTTTCATCTCAGCTATTCTGCCCTGATGTAGAATAATCCCTCCCTCGATCTGTACCGGGAAATGTTTCATACCCAGCACACGGGTGGATGCTTCACGCACTGTGGCAAAAGCCTCAGGCAAAATATCGTCCAGGCTTTCACCTGCAGCGAGTCTGGCTTTGAACTGTTCGGTTTTCGCTTTCAGTTCACTCTCAGTCAGCTTCTCATATTCATGCTCAAGCCTCAGGATCTTTTCTACTATGCTTTTGTTCTTTTTAAGTTCACGCTCCGAATAGGTGCCGAAAATTTTCTCAAATAAAGACATTAATACTCCTTATGTAAATACGTACATTGGTTATGGCAAATCTAGTCATGTCACAGACAATATTTTATCTTATAGTCAGGTCAAATCATAGCTCAGTTTTCCCCTGTTGACTGATAACGGCTACTTTCACCATAACGGCTTATTTTCAATTCTACACCGAATCCTGAAGCGTAACTGCTCCATTGGCTAATTACTTCGCCATCCAACCAGTCCGCATGATTTCGAGGCACAACCAGGATTAACTGTTTATTTCTGATTTCCCCTATACCGGGTCCAGGTTCCGGCGCACCCTCAAAACCGGACAAATCACCTATAAAAGAGAAAACCCTGCCTTCGGCAGCAGCTTTTGTCTGCCAGGATGGAGCTGTGAGATCCATACTTTTGATTGCTGTAGCAGTACCTGAACTCCAACTTGCAATTGTCGGATACGTAGTGGGAAGATTTGCACCATACATCCGTTGAAATTGCAGACCGCGCTCAAAATTTGACATGCTCCAGATATCATTTGCTTCATCTTCATCATCCGTATTTGAGTTATTGCCGAAATTGTATTTACCTCTGGACCAAAGAGGCACTGAACTGGTTATATATTCTTCACCGGTGGCCTTTGAAGAAGTTCTGGAATATGACATCCCAATATAAATCAAGTTTCTTTCAGGAACATAATCAACAAAGAATCGTCGTTCTCCTTGAGGGACGTCCTGACCACGGGCAGCGCAGATCTCTTCCAGCCAGTAATTATATCTATAGTTCAGTGCCGGTCCGGCCAACAAGCTGGCAACAATATCAACTGCAAAATCCATAATATAATTCTTAATGCCAAGATCGTCGATGATCTTAAGCAATTGTGTGTCGGTGATCTCTTCTCCGCTTGAAATCAAATCTGATAGCGGATAAAGAAGTTCTATTTCACCGGCCAGCTGATCCAATGCATGTCGAGCCGATATTGATTGTTCTATTTCGCGAACGTGTACGTAAAATGCAAATATAATAAACAGAATAATTGGCAGAATGAGTGACATTTCCAATGCCATTGAGGCTTTGGCTCTGTTTTTTTTCCTTCCTTTTATGCGATCCCTGTTCATTTAAACCTCTAATATTTCTTATTTATTCGTAATCTTCCTCACGCGAAAAATATCTACGTTTGATCGTTACGGCAAAGTTAGTACGTGAAAACTCTCCGATTACATAAGCAGGGCGCGTGACCTCACAGGAAACTTCAGTGAAATATTCGTCCCCATAATTTTGTTGGATTGCAGCTGAGATCCGTTCCAGCAATTGTTCTCTAGGTTGAATCAGAATCAGAAGTCGCAGATGATCACGATAATTGACCTTAAAGGCATCTGTTCCCGTTGAAGGCCAGAGTTTAACCTCCTCGCCATCCAGCAACTTGTTTTTATCTCTGATTCCGCTTGCTATTGAATCAGAAATGATCAATACAATTGAAAGTGCTTCCGGCGGTAGAGTAATAAAGCCGGCGGAGATCACAGACACAGTGGCGGAAATAGCTGCTGCTTTTGTATCAAAACTCGCACGTTCTGTTGGAGAAAGCAGTGTAGAAAGCAGATTAATCAATATACGGCAACCGACAATAAAATATTTGACATTTCTGGCTGCTGTTTCACCAATAGCACCGGTTGCAATCATTTCCTGCTCATATTGTCTGGATTCCGGGAACAGGCTGAGCAGTCGACCGTCGGGGGTACGATACTGCTTTGTGGCTCCGTTTTGTTTGAGTGAAGTTACCTGCGAACCAAAGTAAGACAAGCTGTATTCTGCTAAAAGAATTTGATCAGTGAAGCCTTCCGGCAAGGTAAACATCATTGTGTCAAGTCCTTGCGCCAGTTTTTCCAGACCTGACACTTTATAAGGATCAAATTCTTCAACTATTCCGCCTCCGCTTGCATCAGGAATATAAACCGGGGAAAGTCCCAGAAGAGAATTATGATAATCATCACGATATTCCTTATCTGCATACTTGGAAAACTCAGCAAACCATTCTTCATTTGATTCATCCTCTTCAAGATCAGGATTAACCACATCCGGGTCGGCTTCACTTAGAGAAGTTACAGAACTCGCCATATTGTCCGGCACTATATCCTTGATCGACCGGATTCGACTAATTACTTCGTCGATCAATCCTGCGGTTGCGCGCACACTCATGTGTCGTGCGATCGCACCCATAAGATAGTCCTTTTCATAGAGATTCTCCTGGACAGTAATTTTCTGCTCATAAAAATCAGGCAGGAGGAATTCAGATGAAGTCCTCTCCACAGCTTGTTCTGTCATAGCAAACAGTCCGAAATCTCGATAAAGGCCACGATCAAAAGCGGCCAGTGCTGAATCAGCACTTTGCTTGGCTGCGCGTACTGCATCCAGATCTTCACGAGTCCAGAGACTACCGATTAATAGAGACATCATCAGAAAGATAATCATCGGCAGCATCAGACAGCTGGCCAGTGTAATGCTGGCTCGTTGCCTGTACTTTTGTTCTTTACTGTACTTAAGTCGATTTTCCATACCCGCTCACCCATCCGAGCGGAAGAAAAGCGAAAGATCGTGTGCAAGAGAAACTAATTCGATCATTCGTTGTGGTGAGTGTTTCAACGTTGGTAAGTACTCGCCATCATGCTCATAGAAACTACGTTCATAAAATTTCTCTTCTATCTGAACTGTAGTATTGCTTCTTCCAACAATTTCTGCACTCATACGCACATCATCTGCTATAGGCAATGAAAACCCTAATGATTGAACAAGAATATAGAACGCAGTTGACGAAACTATAGCTGACTCCAAAGTAAATGCCATCTTTCTCTACCTCCTTATATTAGAATTATCACTCCCCGAAAAACAAATAACCCTGTGACTATAAGACACAGGGCTGCAATACATGGCAAATTGTCAGTTCAGATAAGAATTCTTTAGCAAACAGTCTCTTTCAGTACTGTCACCACTGCTTAATTACATGGAAATTCTTCTTTTTATCTCCCCACCAGAGTTTCTGCAAAAATCCAGACCGCAGAATTCAGAAGTTCACCGGCACTTACAGTTGCGCCATGCCCCGGACAAACCGGCAAAGATGCCGGCAGATCTATCAAAAGATTGCGCAAAAATTGCAGTGACCGATACATTTCAGCAGAATCGCCACTAGCTAAGTCTGTGCGGCCGAAGGAATCGTCAAAGAGGGTATCGCCTGTGATCAGGGCCAATGCTTCTGCTTCTTCATCATCAGTTTGACGTAAAATCAAAAAACACATTGAGCCCTTAGTGTGGCCGGGAGTATTGTAAATTTTCAGTCTTAATTCGGAATCAAGTTCAATCTCCTCGCCATCTTGCAGATATCGATCTGCCTCCGGATAGCTTGTGGGCTGGCCGAACATGAAAGATGCATTGGCCCTGGCGTCTGACAGGAGTTCTTTTTCCTGCTCCGCCACCCAAAAGGCTGCATTATTTCTCTCTTTCCATTGTCGGACTGATGCGACATGGTCATAGTGACCATGTGTCGCAATGAGAAACTTGACTTCGTCAGCATCAGAAACTTTCTCCGGAGGAACAGCCGGATCAAAAAGAATACTGCCTTTTTCAGTCTTTAAAAGGTATGCGTTGCCATAACGAAATGCTTCAGGAATCCGCCTTAATTCAGGCAATATTTGATATCGGGACATACAAGGACAGCCTCTCAGCGGACCAGCTCACGCCAGTCAAGATCTCCTCTGCTAATAGCAAGTACTAAAACTTCTGCTGTAGCTGAGTTGGTAGCAAAAGGAATGCTGTTAGTGTCACAAGCACGGAACAAGTCTATTAGTGGTTCAGTGATAGGTCCCTCCGGATCGCGTAAATAAATCAAAGCATCAATTTCATTGTAACGCGCACTGGCGGCAAGTTGACTCTTCGTACTGGTTTCTTCTGTCGGGTAAGCCATAACTTTAAGAGTTGTCGCCCCCTTGATCAAATGTGCCGTATTCAGTGGTGAAATTAATTCATGCTGATTTAAGATTTGCTGATAAGCAATACAAAAGTTAACCAGTAATTCAGTTCGTGATATATCGGCCATTACAACAATTTTCATATTTCTTCCCAAGCGACGTTCTTCTACAAAAAACGCGCTTCACCTCCCCATAATTTTACGCAGATCCTCGAATTATTATAAACGAAGATTGCTAAGCTCTCAATCAGATTAGCACTTTAGATATTTGTGCACTCATCATATACTTATCTCATATAATTGGCATATTATCAACTAATAGTTACCAAAACCTTCAGTTAATCGTGCCGATTCATCATCATACAGCCCCATATAGCTGTGTGTGGGCGTATGTCCGAAATATTCACAAAGTATACGGTAAGCAATATCCGCACTTTGATCACCATATGATGAATCTTCCAAAATACTGGCTATGATAATTTCCGGGTCGCTGGCCGGAGCGTAGCAGACAAAGACGGCATTTGTATAAATTTCTCCATCAGGCCCGACTACTTCCGAAGTGCCCGTTTTAGCAGCAACAGACACAGGAAAGTCGCGGAACAAATCAGCTGTCCTTCCCTGATCCCAGGTTGTAAGACCTGTCATACCCTGATTTATAAGATTGCGTCCCGACTCATCCAAATTTAAAGGAATACGTTCAATTTGCTCCGGAACCAGGACTGTCCCGTCTTCGGCTACAACTTCCTTTATAAAATGTGGGGTTAGCAGATAGTCGGTTGCAATTCCCCCAATTGCACGTGCCATCTGCAACATTGTATAAGAGTTGTAAAACTGGCCGATTGAGGTCTGAACCGTATCAGCGATAAACCAGATCTGATCACCGGGATTTGTATTTATTTCTTGCTTCAGTGAGCGGCTTGGTCTGACTCCGATGTTTTCTCCGCCAATATCCAGATTACTGCTTTCACCAAGTCCGAGTCGTTGCGCCATATCGCTTATGGCATCAATACCTACATCTACTCCCAATAGATAGAAATAAAGGTTGCAGGATGTCATTAAACCGTATTGCAGGTTTAATTCACCATGTCCATTGATTGGTTCCTGGAGACAGTTCCAAGTCAGTCCGCCGATTTCCTCATGACCATTGCATCTGTAGATCGTATCGGCAGCAGTCATGGTGCCGCTTTCGAAAGCGGCCATGGCAGTAACAGGCTTAAAGGTTGAACCCGGTGCATATGCTTGTGATATACCCCGGTTCAGCAAAGGCAGCCCATCTGTATCCGATAGATACTGTTGTACACGGGCTGCTGCTACAGGGTCCGTATATTGTTCAACAAAGTCGGAAACATGATAATCCGGATAATTTGCGTTAACCAGTACAGCTCCGGTTTTTGCATCCATGGCAATAACACTGCCTGCAGGTGCGGACATCACTCTGTCCCCTCGTTCAAAACCGCGCAGCTCTCTCAATTTTCTCTCCAGATTATCGCGGCCTACACGCTGTAAATTGATGTCAATAGTAAGCCGGACTTCATTACCTGCCTGCGGAGCTTTTCCCATTGATCCGGGATAAGCCACAGGGTTTCCCGATTCAGAATCCGTCCATGTTTCAATCGTGTAAGCCCCCTCTATACCGCGCAAATAACGTTCCGCAGCCTGTTCAACTCCTGTTTTACCTACAACATCATTAAGACCATAGCCTTCCGACTTTAGGGCATCATACTCTTCGGAGGATATCTGGCCGACGTAACCCAGAGCATGTGAAACAATGTCGCTGTCACTTGTATAGCGGCGCAAGTAGCGTTGACCGACAGTAATACCGGGGAAACGGTAATTTTGTTCATTGAGCAAACTGCTGATCGTGTCAGGTACGTTGTTCGCCAGCAAAATCGGTTCTTTGATATTGAAATTCCAGTTGTTTTTTAAAATTAGATAGCGCATTTCCATGATTTGGAATGCTTCATAATCCGAATAGAGCCTATTACCCTCATCTACTACCGGCTCTATATAAAAGAAATCATAAAGCAAAAAGTCGAAAAACTCGCGCGGAGTCTGTTTTACCAGCCTTTGTCGTTGACTTAGATTTGAGGCTTCTTCAGGAGTGTAAAGGTTGAAAGTATCACTATTAGTCTGAAAGACTTCAATCTCCTCCCAGGAACGCTTGAAAACAAAATTTGTTACATTGAGAGCCCCCTCTTCAAGTGCCTTGCGATCCGCCTGAGAAATATCTAAGTATGTTCTGAAATCACTTTCCGTCTCGACCTTGTTCTCCTCAAACAGCTTCGCCAGATCAAGCAGCATGCGATTGAAAGCTGAGTTATCCATACCGACATTGACAATAGATATCGTATTAATGCTCTCAGTCACAGCTAAAGGAACCCCGTTGCGATCAACAATATCTCCGCGGGGAGCCGATAAGCTCAACTCACTGCTGCTGCCACTCGACTCAAGGGCTGTATGCGTTGACTGGCCAAAAAGATGCAAATTTGCTGTTCTCAGTAATATCAGTACAAAAGCTGAGAACAGGACAACGATCAGCAGTGCATAGCGATTAGACAAAAGTTGGCGCAGAAAGCCTTTCTGCAAACGCTTAGGACGCTTCAGGCGGCGAAAGAGCTTATCTTTGTTCTCACTTGTATTAGAGTGCACGGCCATACCCTCCGTAGCTCTCAACACCGGTTTTCTTTTGCTTCTTTTTTTTCTGATAAAAACCCAGCCATAAGAAAAGTAATATTAACACACTTGCAAACAGATTTACCAGAAGCACAAGCGGGAGGCCTGCAAGCGCTTCCATCAGAATCTTCGCGAGAGACAAAGGAAGATCGCTGCTAAACGGAAATAAATAAGAAAGAAATGACATAACTAAAACATGTGCTAAAGTCACACCCAAACATAAAAGCAGTAATCGCCTCCAGAATATCTTTGTGTTTTCACTAAAAAACATAGCCGCAAGCAGGCCGATGAGCATACCTTCCAGCATCCCTAGTCCATAAAGTCTGCCACTCAGATAATCGCGCAAAAAACCGGCAATTAAACCCATGGTAAAACCCTCTCTACCGCCTCTGGTCAAACCGATCACCAACGGCAGAAGCAAAAGGAAATCCGGAGCAGGCAGCCGCAGCCACTGACCGGGATACACCTGGACAACTGCCAGCACGAAGAGTAAAACAGCGTAAAGCGATACACGCCGCCAAATATTAACAGGTCTGGAAATACCGGGCATCTTACTTCCCTTCTGAGTCTGACGGAAGCGCATGATCGATCAGGACAAAAACATAATTCAGTTCTTCCAGCTGTGTATTGGGATCGATCAGAGCCTGCATGGTATTCGAACGACTGTCAGTAATGATCTCGACTACAGTACCGATTTCAATCCCCTCCGGATACAGTCCCCCGTCGCCTGAGCTCACAATCAGATCTCCGACGCTCAGGGGTGTGCCTTCAGGAATCTGATCAGCCAGACAAAGCCGTCGATTTTTGTACTCAACAGTTCCTCTTACCCGGAAGTTGTTGCCTGCTGATGCTGAGACTTTTGAGCTGATTGAGAAGCCTTCATGTATTAAAGGTACAACACGAGAAGAACCCAGCTCACTGGAATACAGCCTGCCCACCAGGTTATGCTGACTGTCAAGAACCGGATATGAGCGGTCACCTGTTACCCAGATCCCGTCTTCACGGCCCAGATTTATGCGAAAAAGATCAAACATGGGGCCGATAGAACGGTTGATTACCTCGCCACCAACTATCTCGAAATCTTTAAATCGGCTTTTTAGATTCAAGGCGTCTTCCAGTTCATCATAGGCTTTAACTTTTTCTTCGTTAATCCTGACTTCTTGACGCAAATCCGAATTCTCTTTCTCCAGTTTATCTATTTCATCCTTTAATTGCCTGTTCTCACTCACAGCAGAAAAAAAGCTTCCTACAGACTCTACGCCTGACTGGAAAAAAGAAACTACCGGATCAAACACTCGGCCAAAGAAATCAGCTATGATCGTCCTGGTAGAACCCGGCAAGGCAGTGAGAATCATGGTCGCCAAAATGGCTACAGTAACTAAAACAACTATAAAAATACGCGGAGCTTTTCTATTCATCGTCCCGACGTCCTTAATCTAAGTAAAAATAATCTAAAAATACACAAATTAGTTTAGCACATCAGAGGCCAAAGAGATGTAGGAAGCTTTACGATCAAGCTTCTTCATCAGCAAACTTACATTAGGCCGAGAGTACGTAAACTTAAACTGCCTTCAGAGCCCACAACTATATGATCCAGTACCTGTACTCCCATCATCTGTCCCATCTCGCTCAAACGCTGCGTGGATGTGCAATCGGCCTCACTTGGCATTGCATCACCGCTCGGATGGTTGTGAACCAGGACGATAGCTGCGGCATTAGCCTTAACTGCCTCTCTGAATATATCGCGCGGTTGAATCACTGAAGAGGACAGTCCGCCACTGGATATCAGCACATGCCTGATGATGCGATTTCTCGTATCCAGCATAATAATGAAAAACTGTTCTCTTGGCTGAAAACGAAGCTGAGATTCAATATAGGCAAATAGATCATCAGGTCCGTGCACCTTGTGCCGTTTGCGTCCGGCCCGCTTGGCTGATGCCCGCTGTCCCAGCTCCAGGGCTGCAATTATATTGAGAGCTTTTACCCTGCCTATGCCGGGTATTGAACGCAACTCTTCCAGACTCATATCAAAAAGTCCATCCAAACTTCCCGCATCCAACAATACCTTGTGCGACAATTCCACTACCGTGACACCTTTTCTCCCCGATTGTAGAATAATTGCCAGCAGCTCCGCATCACTCAGAGCTGAGATACCCAGTTTCTCAGCTTTCTCATAAGGTCGTTCCGTTTGAGGAATTTCCTTCATTGTCAATACACTTTTACTCATATACATCAATCCTTTCATCATTTAAACACGCCTCAAACGTGCTTACTTATGTTTCTAATTAATTGATGGAAAATGAGTTTAGTTTTCGATCGGGGCAAATTATCTGCGCTTACCTGCAGTATTGCTCATTTGTATAAGCAGAACGACTAAAGCATCCTGCTCCTTCATTTCACCTGTCTTAATCAGCAAGTCACATTGAAAACAGGCTTCCACTATTTCTTCCAGTTGTTCTAATGAAAACGAACGGGCCTGCTGTAAGAGCTTATTAGCATAAAAACTGCTACTGGTTATACCACTGTCAATTATTGCAGCGGCGTTTTTTAATTCCTTAGCAATCAGCAAACGCCGGAACAAGTTTGAGATCATTGCCAGAATAGCTAAAGGAGCCTCCCTGCGATCCAGCAAGCGGTCCAGATAATCCAGAGCGCGATCGATATTTCCTGTTGCCAGAGCATCAGTCAGATCAAAGATTGTTCCGCTGAGATCCTGCCGGCAGAGGAAGTCGACAAGTTCCAGGTCAATCGATGAAAGTTCCTGATTTTGTGCGTACAGAAATATAATATTTAGAGCCTGCTGAATCATGGACATTGAAGAATCGTAACGGGATATCAACGACAAAGCCGCTTCTTTCGTTATGTTAAGTTTGTTAAAGCTGATCTGAGCGCCGATCCAATTCAGAAGTTCACTTTCTGATTGAAGATCAAGACGAACTACCGCGCCATTAAAACCTTCAATTACGCTCAATAGCTTATGGTCGAAACGAATAACCCTTTCATCCTCACCCTGCCGTTCCTCAAAAAGGAGGACCGTCCCTTCTCCGACACGTTCAAGAATTCCGGTCCATTCAGCCAGGGCATCGTTGCCCAAAGCACGGTTAAACACTCCTGATTGCTTGATATGCACCAATTTGTAGGGCGACATAAAGGCCGGGGTTGCTATGTCCGCAAGCAAGTTCTCTCGGTTGAGATTGGAGGCTTTCTTATCCAGATCGTAAATTACTGCATCCATTGATTCACAGCCGGGTGCCAAAGCCTGCGCATAAATCTTTCCCCGCAAATAAGAAATCAGGTACTCCTCATGTCCCATAAGAACATATATTTTGCGCAGAGCTGAAGATTCCAGCTCCTTGCTCAGGGCTGCATATGTCATTTTTTTCTTTACTGCCATAGGACTATCCTACTATCTGCCTCTGAAAGCCGCAAGAAGAAAGCTCCACTTTCGTCCAGCCTGACAATGCTTATATCTTGCTCGCGCAGCCTATCCAATGTGTCAGGATGCGGATGATTATACAAGTTATTTTCACCGACTGAAATTATCGCCCAACGGGCTTTGATCTGCTTTAAAAATTTAGTCTCGCTGGTCTGCCTTGAACCATGATGGGCAACATGCAGGTAATCAACCGTACGCAGGTCTTCTGACCGTACGAGACGTTCTTCTGTTTCCTTAGTCATATCAGCAGTAAAAAGAATGCTATGTTGCTGATAATCAAAATAAAAAACCAAAGAACTATTGTTAGCATCATCATCACGATGCAGATCTTCAGTGTTTGGAGCAATAAAACTGATTAGTGCTGTATCAAAGGATATTTGCTCGCCGGCCAGGCTGTGGTGAACTGCAATTCTCTTTTCAGCAGCAGATTTGAGAATTAAGGATGTCCAATCAAAGGCATTCTGATCAAAAGGATTGTGTTCGGAGGCGGGAGCACCGCCAATTGTATCATCTTCTTTTTCCGCCATCTGTGGCAGCAGTAGAGAGTCAACTCGCCCAAGACTCATCAGTTCTATTACGCCCACAACATGATCAGAGTGTCCATGTGTAACCAGCGCCAGATCCACATGGTCACGGCCCTGTGACCGCAAGGCAGGCAAAATACGCTGGTAACCCATGCCTTCATCTCCACCGTCTATCAGGATAGTCGGTCCTTGTGGAAATAGTATTAGAGTTGCATCTCCCTGACCTACATCCAAAAATATTATATCCAGGTGTTCTTCTTTTTTCTGATATTTGAGCAGGGGGAATATGGATAAGACGATAATGATTATTGCAGCTGAAAGCGCCAATTTGTAATAGCCGGATCGATAAAGAAGATAAAAAGATATACCGACCAGAATTATTAGAGCTAAAATCACGAGTTGGCCATAGCAAAGAAAAGTACTTCGACAATTTGCTACCATACTGATTAACTTCAGCCAGAACCGGAGCACTGATTCAGTAAGCAAGGAAGCCAGCATATTAATCTGCACACTTAGGAATGGGAATATAAGGCTGAGAAATAAAATAAGAAATCCTACAACTGTCAGATAAGTGGCCATGGGAATCAGAATAATGTTGACGAAAGGTGCCAGAAGGTTTGCCCCTTGTTGCTGTCTGGCTGTCAAAGGCAGAAGAATGAGAAAAACTCCCAGAGAGCTGATCAAGTCGGTGACCAACCTGTTCTTAGACTTGGGAGATAGGCACTTCAGACTGCCGGCTGCAATGAAGCTCATCCAGAATCCGTTTTGACGTACTGCGAAAGGCTGTAAGATCAACATAGCGGAACCTGCAAGAGCAAGCGAGTTTATTTTGTCTGTGCGCCGCTGAACTCTACTATCAAGCGATGCCAGTAAAAAAAGTAAAGTTGCACGATTGATGCCATGGCCGAAGCCGCTTAACAGTGCAGGAAATAAAACGACCGCTGAGAGCAACCTGCGTTTAAATCTGAAACTCATAGAGGTCCAATTGGAAAGTTTTCTGAAGGGTAACAGAAAAAACATCAAGTGCATGCCCGAAACGCAAACAAGATGATAAGCTCCCGCCTCACTCAGTGCCTTGCTCGTATAGGCAGTCATAGCTCCTGTATGCCCCATCAGCAAGGCCTGCATAATCCCCTCATGGCTGGCCTGGAAATCACCGATTACAGAAGAGCTGTCTTTATCAGGCTTCGGAGCGAAAATCTCTTCAAGCAATTCCAGCGACCTGAGGCGGAATCGATCCAACTTATGCAGCGGCCAATACCAGAGGCTTGCCGGCTTAATAGATATAAGCTTAGAACTAGTCAGTTTTCCGCTGACACCCTCCGAGCTGAACCAGTTATTTTCACTGAAACCTCCGGGATTCTGGGCGGCCTTTCCACTTCTGTAGATGCCACTTACGGTTACAGTTGCACCTCGTTGAATATCTTCAACTGAGCAATTTGCCGGCAGACGATTCAAGTTCAGACCGATACTTAAAATTGTTTGCCTGTTCACTTGCAGTTTAATTCGCCGGTAGTTATTGTTGCTTGAAGTGGGCAGAGCAACTTCCACAATGCGTCCGCTCACAAGAAGCAGTTCCGACTCAGAAAATGTGGTTGCTCTCTGTAAAGAAAGCTCAGAGCCGAGTAGGCTCAGAGCTGCAATCAAAATGAAGAGACAGAGTCCGGGGCGTCCTGTGATTTTTTCTCTTACTTTCCTCATGTGCTAAATCATAAGGAAGGTTTTCATTAGTTCTTACATATCGTCCTGCTGTTTGCAGACATATCCGGTCAATTTAGGCTTTTTAACGTACTATTGATGCAATAAAACGCCTTAACTCTTCAATACCCGGATCATTGGCTTGATTTGCTGAAACCATAATCGGAGTGTCAAAGTGAAAACTTTTCTCCCCCAATGTTTCTCTTCTTCTTTTCAATTCTGCAATGATTTTGAAGCGGACATCGTTCTGTTTTGATCTTGATAATTTATCTGCCTTTGTCAGTACAATCTGCCAGGGAATGTGGTAATAATCGAGGAAGTCTACCATTTGCAGGTCCAGATCACCAAAGCCACGTCGTATATCCAGCAAGAGCAATACTGCAGCCCGTTGCCTCTCCTGACTGAAATATTGGTCTGTTACTCGTGCAAAATTCTCTTCTTGTTTGCGGGAAGTCTGTGCAAAACCATAACCTGGCAAATCAACCAGATAAAAGCTGTCGTCTACTGTAAAAAAGAATACCAGTTGAGTTTTACCCGGGGTCTGAC
>JAAYEX010000164.1 GCA_012728535.1 Clostridiaceae bacterium
TCCACTTCATCTTTTTTCGTGCCGGAAAGATTGACCGCAACTCTTTGTCCGGCTTGTGCGGATTCAACAGCGTCATCGTGGACCTGCACTGAGCGCACGCGCACTGTTTCTTCCTGTGGATAAAGTTCGACCTCGTCACCGATAGAGAGCCTTCCTTCGATAAGAGTCCCCGTGACTACGGTGCCGATGCCGCTCAGTGTGAATACCCGATCTATCGGCAGGCGGAAAGCTACGGAGAGTTTCTTGTTATCCGCGTTATCAACGGCTTCAATTAATGCCTGCCGCAGTTCAGTTATCCCCGTACCGGTGCTGGAGGAGACGTGGAAAACCGGTGCATCCTCGAGAAAGGTCCCGGCTATGTGTTCACGCAAATCTTCTTCGGCCAACTCCAGCCACTCTTCATCCACCAGATCTATCTTTGTCAGGGCTATCACACCCTGTTTAATACCTAATAATTGCAAGATTCCCAGATGCTCTAAAGTTTGAGGCATGACACCTTCGTCTGCAGCTACAACCAGGAGGGCAATATCGATGCCGCCCGCTCCCGCCAGCATGTTACTGACAAAGCGTTCATGACCCGGCACATCGATGATACCGGCGCGTCTGCCGTCCGGCAAATCGAGATAGGCAAAACCCAGTTCGATTGTAATACCGCGGGCCTTTTCTTCACGCAGCCTGTCGGTTTCCATATGTGTAAGAGCATTGATTAGTGAGGTTTTGCCGTGGTCGACGTGGCCTGCTGTGCCAATGATTACGTTGTTGCTCATATCTGATCCTTTTGCAGTATTGAAATGAGGATGGCGCTCAACTCACTATCTTCTTCGGATTTTATTGTACGCAAATCAAAATGCAGACGATCACGTACGATTCTGGAAATAACCGGAGGGTCTGCTTGATGAAGCCTTGCATCCAGGCTTTGTGCTGACTGGCCACAGGCCGGAGTTACAACAACATTGCAGGAGTTAAGTTTTACACCCGGTGAAGACCCGCCGCCCAAAACAGCATCACTCTCATCAAGCACAGCGTTGATTCCGTGAGCCTGGAGCTTATTAAGCAGACGCGAACTGCGCTCTTTCAACTCATTCAAATCTATAAGTGTCATCTGAAGGAGAGGGATATCTTTTCTGGCCTTATCGGGATCAGCGTAGAGTAGGAGTGTGGCCTCCAAAGCGGCAAGTGTCATCTTGTCAATGCGAAGTGGACGCAGCAGGGGGTGATGCTTAATTTTTGATATCAGGTCCGCACGACCTATAATAAAACCGGCCTGAGGACCGCCGAAGAGCTTGTCACCTGAAAAAAGTATGAGGTCTGCCCCGTCATCTAGAGCTTTTTTGATCGTTGGCTCCTCCGGCAAGACGCCGGTCAGGCTGTCGGCAAAAGAGCCACTGCCCAAATCATAAATAAGGGGTAAGCCTGATTCTTCAGCTAAAGCATGCAAATCTCCGATAGATACTTCAGAGGTAAAGCCTTCAATCAGAAAATTGCTGCGGTGCACTTTAAGCAGAGCACCACTTTCCTCATTAATTGCCTTGCGATAGTCATGAAGGTGAGTTTTATTGGTTGTGCCGACTTCTACGAGTCTGGCTCCACTTTCACTCATTACCTCCGGGACACGGAAGGAACCACCGATTTCCACCAGCTCACCGCGAGAGACTATGACTTCTTTACCGCGTGCTAAAGCCGCCAGTGTAAGCAAGACGGCTGCCGCATTATTATTAACTACGACAGCGGCTTCCACACCGAATATTTCCTGCATCTTTTCTTCGATATTACTGGTGCGATAGCCACGTTTGCCCAGATTCAGATCATACTCCAGATTGCTGTATGAAGAGGCAATTTCGCAGACAGCATCGACTGCAGCTGTAGCCAGAGGAGCCCGCCCCAGATTAGTATGCAGGATGGTACCGGTGGCATTTAAAACTCGCTTCAGTTTTGGGCTTTGTGTTTTTTTCACATAATCGGTGACTGATGACATTAAGGAGTCAAGAGTTGCAGGTGCTGACCCATTCAAGAGTCTTTGCCGCAGGTCCTCAATGCAGACACGACTAGCCTCGACTAGAGGGGCGCGCCCATAACGGGCCTGCACTCCCTGTAGGTCTTCCAATTCTAGGAACTCGTCCAGCTGAGGCAAGTCACGTGGAGTATTAATTATCGTCATATAAGCTCCTCTACGGTTAAGAATATCCAAAAATCAGTTAATTATCATTGTATCAAATACTAGCTTATATTCCGCTGAAACCGCGAATAAAAAGAAAAATCCGAAGAAGTCGGATTTGTAAAAATGATAACCTGCTATTCGTTGTGATAAATCAAAGTGAAACTATTATCCTCGATAAGATAAATCGCCTCAGTATCTTCATCGGCCATGGTTTCCGGATTAAACTCCTGGGAAAAGCTGACTGCTGTCCCGCAAGAAACGCTGATTTTTCTTGGAGCAGCAATTAACTTGACGGATTCGTCGCCAAGTTTTTCTAAGCGCCTGTGAAAACTGAAAGCGCCGAAGTGGGTGTAAAAAGTCGCTATATATTTCATAAAATACATTGTGGGCAGGTTGATAGAACTTGTCAACCTGCCCAGCCGTGTGTAGGGTATTACTTATTTAACGAAGGTGATGGTGTATTCACCACCGGCTTCATCAACTTCGATAGTTTGTTTATTCTGATTTGCAAAACGCTTAATGTTTTCCAGTGGAGTAGAATCATCTACGAGTACTGCAAAGGGATATTCGCCTGCATCCATAGCCTTCTTAGCTAAAAACACAGGTTCTGGACAAGACAGTCCACGTGCATCAACTGTTTTCATATATAAATCCTTTCCGCTCTTATGCGTTTGCGTTCTTTTTGCTATAGGCAAAACCTATCAGCAGCATAACGACCAATGAAACGATTGTAGCAACTCTTCCACCAGAGGTTGAGCCTGCAGCACTTGAGGCCAATGCAAAGTTGTGTGAGAAGGCTGCACCGGCCAGGAAGCCGAACAGTGTAATGGTAGAATCGACATTTCCGGTTCCGCTAAGGACGAGTTGGCGCATGGGGCAGCCACCCAGCAGGACTGAACCGAATCCGACACCTACCATAGGCAATAACTTCCAGAGCCATTCCGTATCAGCAATGGGTTGAACCGTAAAGCTAAGGTTGAATTTGCCTGCCGCAAGGTTAAAGACCAGTGCTGCAACAAAAATTGCCAGACCACCCCAGAAAAGGTGAGCGTCTTTCAACATGATCAAGTCGCGGAATCCACCCATCTGGCAGATACGTGAACGTTGAGCAATGACACCGAGTACCAGAGCGAGCAGGAGTGCGATCCAAATCGGAGCCTGCATGGATCCCGGTCCCTCTGCAGAGACTGCAAGCAAACTGCCGCCGGCAAACAAAGCAACCAGCAAAACGACCTGGATTGCCGGCATGGTCAGGCCTTCCAAAACATTTTTCTTGTAGGTTCGACCAAGTGAGTAACCATTCTTGAGGAATTGTACACCAATAAATACGCCTAAAATGAATCCTACTAAACCGACCCAGGCATTAAGGTCGCCTGCAGCCATCCGCAGAACCATGCGCAAGGGGCAGCCCAGGAAAACCAGGGCTGAAATCATGACGAAAAAGCCTAACATAAAACGTGTCAGAGGGGCTGATCCGCCTCGTGGTTTGAATTCTTTCGTTGCCACAGAAATAAGAAATGCGCCAAGTATCAGTCCGATGATTTCCGGACGGGCATACTGAACAACACCTGCTGTGTGCAATTTAAGTGCTCCGGCTGTGTCGCGGATAAAACAAGCAATGCAGAAACCCATATTGCCCGGGTTCCCCAGTAGCATCAGGCCAACTCCGGCAGCACCGAGAGCCAAACCTGTCACTACAACCAGAATCAAGTTTTTCTTCTTCATATTTGTCTCCTGTATTAAATTTGTTAACGTGTCGGCGTATATAGTATTTAATAATCAAATTTGCCATGTACGTTAAGCAAGCCTATTATACAATCAGATAATTTAAACAAGACTTTATAGAATAAGCTGATAAAGACATTAAAGGAGAATTTCAGTGGATTTTTTCATCAATACAGACCAGGCCAGTACCGCTTCTCCAAAAGCACCCGGTGTCGGCAATGCTATGATGCGCTTTATTGATGCCGGAGCCTTTAATGCGTCTCGTGGGATTTATACTGGTGCCTTTGACACTGAAGCTATGCTTTACCGGACAAGAGAGCAACTAAGCGAATTATTTGATGCTCCCAGGCTTAAGAATGTTACTTTCAGCTCAGGCGTGACTCTGGCTATTAATGCGTTATTGTATGGGATATTGGAAAAAGGAGACCACGTTATTACCAGGGCAATGGAGCACAATGCTGTGATCAGGCCACTGGCTCAGCTTTGTGAAGAAGGGCGGATTGATTTCTCAACGGCCATGGCTGACGAAGAGGGGCGGCTTGACCCTGAGAGAATTTCGGATTTGATCAGACCGCAGACAAAGTTAGTTTTAATTACGGCTGCTTCGAATGTAGTCGGGACCTGTCTGCCGATAAGAGAGATCGGGAAGATTTGCCGAGAACGAGGAATTCTCTTCGCAGTAGATAGCGCCCAGGCCGCGGGAACATTCCCCATTTCCATGCGTGATGATCATATAGATGCTTTAGCTATTACCGGGCACAAGGGTCTCATGGGTCCGCAAGGTGTTGGTGCCCTGCTGCTATCCGACGCAGCGGCAGGATTGATAAAACCCTTGGTCTGCGGTGGAACAGGGAGCTTCTCACAGCTGGAAACAATGCCGGAACCACTACCGGATCGCCTGGAGGCCGGAACCCTGCCCTTACCTGCTATTGCCGGTTTGAACCGTGCTCTGGACTGGATTGAAGAGACTGGCTTAACCAATATTCACAAACATAAAGCTGATCTTACAGCCCAGTTTTTGCGTCGTGTAAATAAGATGCCCGAAATCCGCGTCTTCGGCATCTCCGATCCTGAAGACAGAGAAGGAAGGGTTGCAGTGGTTTCTTTGCAGGCGGATGGAATGGATCCGTCAGAACTGTCACAGCACTTATCTGAAGCAGGGGTGTTGACACGGGTAGGTTTGCATTGTGCTCCCCGTGCTCATCAGACAATTGCTTCCTATCCCGAGGGTACAGTGCGCTTTTCTTTTGCTTACAGTCACAGTTTGCCGGATATAGATAAAGTTGCCGATATTCTGAAATCTATCGTGCAAACATCTTAGTTTCTTTTATCTGACTTCCAACGGGTGAGTTTTAAACTCAGTCACTTCACCGATGACAAAGGCTTGCTCGCCGCGCTTTTCCATCTCGGCAAGGTATTCAGCAACATCAGCTTCAGGTATAGCGAGAAGAAGCCCGCCCGAGGTTTGCGGATCGAACATAAGGTCAGTAATTTCCAATGCAACTGATTCTTCAAGTTTCACTTTCTCACCAACAAAGGACCTGTTCTTGTAGACACCGGCAGGTAAGATACCTCCTGCAGCCTGATCCAGGGCTTCAGGAAGAAAAGGCAGCTTTTTGCTGTCAAGTGATATAGTGCAGCATTTTTCTTTGCCTGCCATTTCAGCAGCATGGCCCAGCAGACCAAATCCTGTAACGTCAGTGGCAGCAGAGACATCGATTAAGCGGGCAGCTTCAGAGCCGTTTTTATTGAGACGGGCCATGGTATCAATTACTAATCGTTCTGTCTCTTTAGTAACGAGTTCAACTTTCATGGCGGTGGTTAAACAGCCGGTCCCCAATGGTTTTGTGAGCAGCAAAATGTCCCCTATGCGTGGTGTGTCGTTATGCCATAAATCATCTGGGTGGGATAATCCCATGACGGACATGCCATACTTGGGTTCCTCATCCTCAATTGAATGTCCGCCTGCAATAATCAATCCTGCTTCAAAAGCCTTGTCAGCACCGCCACGCAGGATCTCACGAACTATATCAAGGGGCAGGCAGCTGGGAACCATGATCAGGTTCAGGGCGGTAATAGGCCTGGCACCCATCGCATAAATATCGCTGATCGAATTAGCCGCAGCAATTAAACCGAACTCATAAGGGTCATCGACAATGGGTGGAAAAAAATCTATCGTTTGAACGATAGCTAAATCTTCACGAGCCAAATAGACCGAGGCGTCATCCGAAGAGTCGTAACCGACGATAAGTCTTTCATCGTGTACCTTGGGCAAATCTTTCAGCAGTTGAGAAAGGACCTCCGGTCCCAGTTTTGATCCTCAGCCACCGGCAGTCGTCATTGAAGTCAGTTTAATTTCGTCCATGTGTAGTTCTTTCTATTTTTATTAAATAATAGGCCAGGCGAGCTTATTCGCTATGTTTTGGCCTCGGGTCCTTGACAGTATCGAGATGTGAGGGAGGATGAGGCAATTCGGGAACTTTCAGATTGATCGATCGTGGCTTATTCAGGAAACGCCAGCTCTTGCGGGTGCCACCGTATTCGCCGTCTACTGTCATAGAATTTATATCATCAAGGAACTCAAATTCACAATCAGAAATCAGTTCTCTGATTATGAGCGGATCACTGTTGTTATTGATCAAACTGTTAAGCATAGGTCCTAGTTGAATGATGTTTTCAGGCGTCCGGACTAAAAGAAGTTCAAATTTGCCGTCATCGAAACGGGCGCCGTCGATTTCTAGTACTCCACCGATAGAGCTGGAGTTGGCAACTGCACCGAAAATCAAAGATTCTTCAGTAATACGGGAATCCCTTGTAATACGAACTCTTAGAGACTCTATGGTGGAAAGCGATTTGATCCCACTGAGGACATAAGCGAAATAACCTAAGGATTTTTTCAGGTTGTGTGGGGTTGCATATGATGTTTCGCTGAATGCTCCAAAGCTGCTCACATAGGTGAAATGATGTGGCAGGCGATCAGCTTCAGCAGGTGCGACTCCATCGGGCAAGTCCTGACGGAGATAGACCTGGCTGCCGCTGATAGCACCTATATCTATGGCGAAGGATGGTCCGTACAACATTGTTTCAGCCACTAAGTGAGGTTCAGACGGTAGATCAAAACTCTTAGCCATATCACAGGTGGTACCCGTAGGCAAAAAGGCTAGAAAAGGTCGCTCTTCCAAATGCATCAGACCGGAAACAACTTCAGAAAGAGTGCCATCACCGCCACAGGCGCAGACAAAGTCATAAGCAGAACCCTCAGCTGCTGCGATCAAAGTGGCATCGTAACTCTGGCCGGTTTCTCTAAGAGTTACATCGACACCAAGTTGCACCAGTTCCTGTTCCAACTCCAGCCATGGCTTGGAAGTGCTGTGTCTTCCCGCAAAGGGATTTACAATCATCAGTACCTTAGTCATATTCTGCTTTCACTTAATCAAAAACAAATGTTACTATTCAAGGATCTATTGGTAACTTGTTTTCCTTTTCTTAACCAGAGCAGTGAAGAACCTTAACGCCGGTGTGCCGGGTCTGTCACTGGGTGTCACAAGCCAGAAATGGCGTTTTAGATCAGCTGAGTCAGATTTGAGATCAATAACCTCGCCTCTTTCGATGTATGGTTTTGCCGCTTGCTCTGACAGCAAAGTATAGCCAAGCCCACCCTTTACGCTATGCAGGGCCATGCTGGTTCCGTTTACTTTTGCAACAGTGTTAAGCTTCTCGGGATCGATATTGAAGGAGTTGAAAAAGTTGTATGATTCCAACCAGGTGCCGGAGCCTTCTTCACGTCTGATAAAAGGCCAGTTTGCCAAGTTATTGGGATTGACAATGCCTACAGCGCTGAGATATGGTTCCTGTGGCGGAGCTATCAGGAGCAAAGATTCTTCCGCTATCTTTGTAAAAAGCAAGCCTTCATATTCCAGCTTTGTTCCCACTATAGCCAGATCTGCCCGATGTTCAAAAACAGCCGCCGCAGCACCGGTACTGTCCGTTTCAATTATGTCGTAGGACAAATCAGGGAAAGTCTCCTGCAATTGGGGCAATGAGTCGGGAAGGAAGTAAAGAGCGGGTATAGTAGATACAGCTATCCGTAGTGTATTGTCATTTTTCAGTGAAAAAGTCCGCAGGTCGATCTCGGCCTTATCCATGAGAGCAAGAACTTGCTTGGCATATGTGTATAGGAGTTTTCCTGCTTCAGTGGCTGTAGAGGATTTAGTGGAACGCAGGACTAACTGCAAAGATAATTCATCCTCGAGAGAATTGATATGCGCACTCACCGTAGGTTGGGACAAAGCAAGTTCTTTGGCAGCCTGAGAAAAGCTGCCACTATCAATAACTGTTACAAAAGATTTCAGATCACGAAATGTAAGCATTCATTCATAATAATACGTCAATTGCGAATTTCGTCAATACAGCGATGGACTCTCGGAGCAAAATTCAAATCTCTCAGCAAGACGGAAGAGGTGATAAAATGTTGTGACATTATAACGTCATGTCTTGAATTGGCAAACCATTTGCCTTATTTACTCTACTATTTCCACTCTGATGGTGTTTGTGGTTCCGCTGCGACCACTGGTTGAGCCACCTGCAAGAACAATAGTGTCACCGGGATTGACTAAATCTGATAATTTGGCTACTTCAACAGCTTGACGGAAGACATCATCAGTTGAGGAGGCGACAGGAACCAGGTAAGGTTTTACCCCCCAGTTCATGTTCAATTGCTGTTGTGAGGCTTCACTTACAGTCATAGCAAGAATGGGGCAGCCTGGGCGAAATCGGGAAATTAAGCGTGCTGTATTTCCACTGTAAGTCATTACGACTATGGCAGCGGCATTTAAATCATCAGCTGTTGAAGCCGCAGCGTGGCTGATTGCATCAGGGACGTTATTACACTGGTAAATCATTTCGAAATCTGAATCTTCCCAATAGTCAATTTCGTTTTCTACACCCTGAGCGAAACGGGCCATTGTCTCCACAGATCTGACAGGATACTTGCCGACAGCGGTTTCCCCGGAAAGCATCAGACAGCTGGTTCCGTCGAATACTGCATTTGCAACATCTGACACTTCAGCACGTGTAGGGCTCGGATTTTTAATCATGGAATCCAGCATCTGAGTTGCAATGATTGAAGGCTTTCCGCTCTGATAACATTGCTTGATCAATCTCTTTTGTACCATAGGTACGGATTCAGGCGGTATTTCAACACCCAGGTCACCACGGGCTACCATTAGTCCGTCTGAAGCCTCGATAATCTCATCACTATTATCAATACCCTGCTGGTTTTCAATTTTGGCGATAATTTTGATAAATTGTCCGCCTTCTTTATCCAAAGCTTCTCGTGCCTGAAAAATATCATCAGCATCGCGGGCAAAGGATACTGCGATATAGTCGACTTCCTTTTGAACAGCAAAACGAATATCACTATAATCTTTTTCATCAAGGGCGGGAAGAGGTGTAGGAGTATTAGGCAGATTGACTCCTTTAAAGTCAGAAAGCTCGCCGCCAACTACCACGGTGGTGTGTACCACGCTGCCTTCAATGCCGACAACAAGCAGCTCAATCAAACCGTCATCAATGAGAATTGGTGTTCCCGGTTTAACTGCCCGGAAAAAATCCTTGTAGCTGACGCTCATCTTCTTTTCATCACCCACAAGTTTCTCGGAATGAATATAAAAATCCTGACCCGGTTGCAAAAAAACTTTAGAATTGACAAAGGTGCCGGTACGGATTTCAGGCCCTTTCAGATCCAGCAGAATTGCAATCGGCAGGCTTGTTTCCTTTCGCAGCTCTTTAAGAGAATCTATTATACCTGCATGTTCTTCCTGCGTACCATGTGATCGATTGAGACGTGCTACATCCATTCCGGCTAAAGCTAATTGCTTCAATGTTTCCGGACTTGAAGATGCCGGTCCTATCGTACAGATGATCTTAGTCTTCCGCATATTATCTCCCTATAGTCTTTCGGAACAGCCTCAAAACGTTTGCTTTCATGTCCGGCTGGCAGTCTCTTTTTCTGAGTATAGCAGAACTGTCTGCAAAGATTGTATTTGTGATTTCGGGATGCAATATGGATGATAAGGAGTTAAGCTGCAATGTACGAATTTGACCGGATAGTCAGTTGATCAGTGATAATGTTATAATTACAATTTAAAAGCAAGTAAGTTTAAACAGAAAGTGCGTGTTTTATTCTATGAGATGCTCTAATTGCGGACAGGAAAAAGAGACAAGCGATAGCTCATGTCGTTTCTGCGGCAACCCCTATGAGGACTCATCTGTACTTGAAGCAGATAAGATAGATGTGGATGATAACACTGATTATGCTGCTTACACAGAGGGAGAACGCACGGTAAGAAATAAAACATCTATCATCATTTCCATAATAATAGTATTGTTACTTCTGTTTTTTACTTTCATGATCTATCGCAAATTAACAACAGATAGAAAAGACTCTTCCGGCTTGTTTCAAGAGGAGTCTGAGCATGAAGCGCCTCTCCTCCTGCCGAGCTTTAAAACGGACCCCAATCAGGGCTTCACTATTCGCCCAAGGAGTACTTCGGTCAGTACCGAGAGTGAAGCAATAGACAAAGCAGGGGTATCGTCTACAACACAATCAGCGAATACAGCAGCTGGCGTCACGAACGCTAATAATGAAGGTCCTACTACTTCATATTCAATACGTGTTGTTGTCAACACAGACCTGGAAACAGAAACTGTTTTTACTGACGGCAGTGGCAGCACGGAAATGACGGACGAAAGTTCTGCAGGAACTTCTTATCAGTCGTCTGAACTCAGTTCAATAAAAGAGCAGGAAGAAGCGGTTCGTGTACATATATTTCCTGATCCCTCTAATCATCCTTTAATAAGACTCTACTACGGTGTAGATGTTGACGAGGACGACCAGGGCAAAGCTTTGTTTGAATTTAGCCAGCTGAAATTACGAATATTCGAGCGATTGAATAGCGAAGATGAATGGCTGGAACAAACCTGTATTTATAATAAAGAAAACTCAAATATCTCTTTAGTAGCTAATTTCGACCAAGCATTTGAGAGCGGAGGGTCCATAAAAGCATCGCTTTTCGATTTTATAGATGCAATGAAACTCAATCATGATTCACCGGGTAAGGAGAAAGCTGAAGAAGACGATGATTCGGAGGCCGGAAAATCCGGGTCTCAAGCAAATACGCCCGACTGCTGGGATCAGTTCTCTCTTCTTTCTTATGGTTCACAGCTAGAGCTTCAATCTGAGATGACTCCCTATTATTCCTCTGCGCGGGAAGCGATCTCCTACGCCAATCCGACAAGCGGAAGTCAGCTGCTTTTGCACGATGCTATATATATGGCTGTAGAAAATACGGCCCGAGCGGGACAGGGGACTGTTGTCATGATTACTGATGGCAGGTATAAGGGGAATAACAGATCTCTTGACGATGCTCTGGAACTCGCAACTAAGGAGAGAATCCCTGTATATATTATTTATCTCAGAGATAAGGAGAGTAATACGACAGCAGATATGGCTGACAGGCACAGTGAAAAAACACTGCGGGAGTTTGCTTACAAGACCCGTGGTGACCTCTTCAGTATTGATGCTGCCTCTGAAAAATGGCAGAGTCAGCTGACAGCTGCTCTCTTATTAGCTCTTGACCGGGATGAGGAGGACACCTTCCTTACATACACTTCCACTCTTAATACAGCCCCCGACTCCCGGCATTACGTTCGTCTGGAATTCACATTTGAGCTGGAAGATACAGGGGGAGAATTTAAGTTGTTCGTCGATTCTCTGTATAATGTTCCGGCACCGACAAATAAGGGCTAAGATACAGCCCGGATATAAAGGAGCATAGCGACTTGCAAAATACGAGTATGGTATCACTACAAGACATCATTGATGACTTCGATCTGGAAGTAATTTCTTCCAATAAAAACATGGACGAGATTATGATCTCGGTCGCTGATGTTACCCGGCCCGGATTACAGCTGGCAGGATATTTCAAACATTTTGGACCGGACCGCATACAAATAATTGGGAATATGGAAATATCGTATTTAAGCTCCTTGCCGGAAAAAGATCAAATTAACCGGCTTAGCCATCTTATGGCAACCGGAATTCCCTGTCTTATTTTGAGCCGTCATCATGAAGCGTCCACTGCGATGCTATACACTTCTGAGAAATATGATGTACCTCTAATCCAGACAAACGATACAACATCTACTTTTTACGCATCGCTGGTCAAGTATCTCAACGTTGAGCTTGCGCCCCGCACATCGATTCATGGCGTCCTTGTAGAAGTATTCGGCGAGGGTGTTCTGATCACCGGGGACAGCGGAGTCGGTAAATCGGAAACGGCATTGGAATTAGTAAAAAGAGGGCATCGCCTGATAGCTGACGATTTGGTGGAAGTGCGCCGGGTTTCGGATACAACTCTAGTTGGCCGCGCGCCGGAAATAATCAGGCATCTGCTGGAAATAAGGGGCCTTGGCATCGTAGATGTTAAAGAACTCTATGGTGTATCTTCTGTCAAACAGCAGGAAAACATCAATGTAATTATTAATCTTGAGTTATGGCAGGAAGGTAAGTTTTATAGCCGTCTGGGCAATGAAGATGAGACTACTTCACTTCTGGGGATTGACATGCCTTCTCTTACTATTCCGATACGCCCCGGACGAAATCTGGCTATTATAGTTGAGGTGGCCGCAATTAATCACCGTCAGAAGATGATGGGATATAATGCAACAGATGCCTTAACAGATCGGGTTTTCAATTCACGTGAACAGGAAAAGAAAAGAGTACGGGATCCCAGATAAAGAAATGAGCAGTTAACAATGTTTGATAAACAAGGAGCTTTGAATAAGCTAAACAGGATAAAAGATCTGAATCTTGCTGAAGATATGCCCATGGCTTCCTTCAGCAATTTTAAACTGGGGGGACCGGCGGATCTATATATAAGACCACAGACGGAAGAGGCTTTTGTGGCTGCGATCCGGTTAATCCGCAAAGAAAACTGGCCGTTAACAGTTTTGGGACGTGCGACCAATGTTTTAATTTCTGATCACGGGATTCGTGGTATTGTCTGCCAATTATCACCCGATATGGCCCGAATAGAGATTCTGGATAATGAACTTACTGCCTCAGCCGGAGCCAGACTTTCTGATATTGCTGCCAAAGGGGCGGTAGCAGGTTTGGGAGGACTTGCTTTTTCCAGTGGGATTCCGGGCTCAGTGGGCGGCGGTGTTGTAATGAATGCAGGTGCATATACCGGGAAAATGGCAGATGTTGTTTTGCGCAGTCAATACCTGGATGCGGAAGGGGAGGTCCGGATACTGGAAGCAGCTGAACATGATTTCTACTATCGGGGCAGCTTTTTTAATGATAATAAGGATCATTTTGTGATCAATACCACTTTTTCGCTTCAGCCTACTCCGGCAAAAGATATATATGATGAAATGGCAGACATAGCCCTGCGCCGTTATAAATCACAACCACTTAATTATCCCTCGGGCGGCAGTGCCTTCAAACGGCCTCCCGGTCACTTTGCAGGTAAGCTGATTTCAGATGCGGGTTTAAAGGGATTTTGGCATGGCCATGCCGGAGTTTCCGGAAAACATGCAGGTTTTATCATACAGGACGGCAAGTCTAGTGCATCTGAAGTAGTGGAAGTTTTCCGTATTGTTCAGAATAAAGTTTATGAAATGTTTGACGTAATGCTCTATCCTGAGGTTAAGTTCATTGGAGACTGGCAGGAAGAACTGCCGCAAAGAGACTCGGACTAAGCTCACGTCATTAGATTAGATAAGGATAATCAATGGAAATAGTAATTATTACAGGTTTATCCGGTAGCGGAAAAAGCTCGGCCGCTAATTATTTCGAAGACATGGGCTATTTTGTCATTGACAATCTGCCCCCCCAATTAAGTACAGATATATTTAATGTATTGGCTGACCGTGAACAGATGGATGATGGTGCCGCCAGTGCTAAGCTTGTCCTGGTGATGGACATGCGTAATCCATATTTGATAGAAAGACTCGTCCCTGCACTGGAAGACATGAAAGAAAAGGATTTGGATGTAAGCGTACTCTTCCTTGAGGCATCGGAGAAAAGTCTGATCAGCAGGTACAAGCAAAGTCGCCGCGATCATCCTCTGTCAACAGGCAGAAGCCTGATCGAAGCCATACGTCTGGAGCACGAATTAATGCAACCGGTCCGAGACCTGGCAACGGAGATAATTGATACGTCTGTACTCAGCCTGGCTGAACTCAGGGATTCGCTCTTTCGAGTTTTCATGGATAAAACAGATACATCTGCACGTATAACGATTTTTTTGCAGTCATTCGGATTCAAATACGGTATTCCCGCTGACTGCGACAATGTGGTGGACGTTCGATTCCTGCCTAATCCTTTTTATATTGATGATCTGAGAAACTTGTCGGGACTAGATCAGCCTGTGATTGACTACATTGATCATATGCCTGAGACGGACGAATTCCTTAATCTACAGAAGAGCTTTTACGATTTCGCCCTGCCACTATATATAAGGGAAGGGAAAGCGCGTATACACATAGGAATAGGGTGTACGGGCGGCCGCCACAGGAGCGTGCGTCTGGCAGAACGCATGGCAAATATCTGGTCGGATGGCTTGTGTCGGGTTGTCATAGATCACCGTGATATTGAACGAGATCTTAAAGATACCGGCTCCTCGCAAATGTTGTAATGACGTATTTTCCTCAGGATGAAGTTATGAGTTTTTCAAGCAGGGTAAGAGATGAGCTTTTGTCAAGGTTGTCCACCAATGAGTGGGATGAAACCACTGCCCTGGCAGCATTGTCCTCCTTCTCAATTGTCTCGCTTAAGCTGCAGGCGGGCCAGCCTTTTATCCTGCGCGTATCGCGTATTGAAACAGCCCGTTTAATTTCAGATTTGGCAAAACATATATCCGGGCAAGCTAAAGTTATCAGCAGGGGTAAGCGGGATCAGCAAATAGAATTGGATCTCAAAGGGCGCGAGTGGGAAGTGATTAACTTCGATTTTTATGCTTTTATAAAAACCCTGCCTCAATCAGACTGGTGGATTATCTTAGCCCCGCTTTTTCTGGCGGCAGGTTTTATGGCAGATCCGTCAAAACGGATTTACCATCTGGAAGTAAGTCCTCTGGCAGCTGCACGGAACGAAGAGCTCTACGACCTTCTACTTGCGATGGCACTTCCATTCCGGCAGACAAGCAGCAAAAAACGCAAGGGTGTTTATCTTTCCAGTGGTGATGATATTTCCGATTTCCTTCGTCTGTCAGGGGCACATTTGTCATTGCTTCGTTTTGAGGAAGTCCGTTCAGAACTGGAACTGCTGGGTACAGTTCAGAGACAAGTTAATTTTGATGAAGCCAATATCGAGCGGATGACCGATGCGGTCGGTCGGCAGATGGAGAGCATAGGTATTATTGAACAGAGCCTTGGTCTGGAGTCTATACCTCGGCAACTGTCGGAAACAGCACGTCTCCGACTGGAGAATCCTGAACTAAGTCTGGCAGACTTAGGCGAATTAATGATACCGCCAATAAGTAAGTCGGGAGTAAGTCACCGCATGAGACGTTTACATGCTTTAGCTGACAAGATCATTGAGTCACAAGAATAACACCGAATATCCTGACGTGCTATAATAATTCTGATTTTCCAAGACAGCTAAGCTTCTGTCAAAGATGCAGAGCCGGTTGTTTGAAGTATGGACAGAGGACTGAAATGTATGAGCGAGGAAAGTAAGACAAATCCATCACATATTATTCAGGATCCCGAGATTATAGAGTGCAAATACTCTATTTTTCGACATGGATTTGTTCATGCTTTTATTAATCTGGAGAAGCGAATTTTCTATTGGCAGGACAGCAATCAATGGAATAAAAATTATGTGAGATCTCTCAATGAGGAAAAAACGGCAAAGGCAAGGGAGATTCTGAAAAGGATGCCTTATCAGCCGATGCTGAGACAAGATGAGGTTGAGAATCAGGTATCAGAAGCCTGCCCATTTTATTGGAAAATAACTATACGAGGAAAAGATCGGGTCAATATCTATGAAGGTAATGACCCCGGTGATGAGTTTTTGAGAAAATTCATGGCACTGATAGAAGAGACAAGTGATCTGACCTTGTTCTGGTGATGAGATGGATTATTTAGAAGGTTCTCTTATAGGTCCGGTTTGGAGTGATACAGAATATAAAAGGCGGAGACATTTAGGCTCTCACATAATTCTGTCTGTCTTAATGTTGTTGTTTTTTGTCTTAGCATTTGCACAGCCACAGTGGACTGCTCCCTTTATCTTTGTTTCATATCCTGTTTCCCTGATATTTTTGATTATTCTTATTCTTTTGACTCCTCTCTTGTCCAGTTTCTATTACCGTCTGCCCTTAGCTATCAGACCTTTGTTATTAATACTCTACATCTTTAAATACATTCTCCTCCTCTATATCTTGCTTCATTATTTTCTGCCATTGGTTCCGGATCAGATAGAAGATGCATCGGTTCTTATTTTAGAGAGAATGGATAATCATGTTTCTGCAGCAATAAGTTTCTTTGAGTTTGCAGGCAGCCTGTTTGGTATGATACTTGGTATTGTTGCCGGTGGTCTGTGGGTAGTACTTGAGATGCTTCTTATCGTGATCTTTCTCCTCGCAGTACCACTAATATCCCTTGGTCTGATGAAGGGGATACAATATCTGCTCGATTTCACGTATAGGAAATTTGTTTTTCAACCGATTATAGATGGTAAAAAACGCAAAAGGAGAGCTCCGGGCATCCGTCAAAGTCCGATAGAAGGACAGGATAGCAGTACTCGTATCCGCATTCCCGAACAGCTGCCTCCGGAGGACATCAGGGTCCATGACGATTTACCCCGGTAATCTCTCAATCGGAATTTATGCCGAAAATAATCCAAACTCTTGTCACATTGGTAATGTATTATTTTTGGGAATTAATTAGCATTAGTTTTGTTTTGGAGGTATGAGCTAAATGAATAATCAAACGCCAAATTACGATTCCGGATCTTCGAATAAATCCTCCTATGATCCTTACAGCAGTAATTTCCACAATCAGGAGCCGCCCAAAAAACGTGGCCTTGCAATTCTTGCGATAGTCGCTACTGTTTTAGCGGTTGCAATTCTTTTCACAGGTTTGAACTTACTCCTTTACAGGTTTGTAAATAACACCTATCGTGACGGGAATTCAAATGGGGACAGTAATCCAAGTCAGAGACCGCCTGCAATCCAGGAATCAGAGCCTAGCGGTGGGACTGCCAGCGAAGATCCTCCTCCGCTGGAAACCGAAAAGCCTGTTCAAACTGAAAATAATGCTATGAACCCCAATTTCTCACTGGCTGAATTTGCACCTCCTTTGCCACAAGAGGGTAAGGAGCTACTGACGATTCCTGAACTAACAGAGAAAAATAGTCCTGCAACCGTTGCTATTTATACAAACATTGTGACTCAGGGTGGTTTTGGCGTCGTGCAGCAGAGCACCGTCTCAGGTTCAGGTTTTATCATTACTGAAGACGGCTATGTTATAACCAACGCCCATGTCATAGAAGATCACACTGCTGTTTATGTTTATCTGGAAGATAACTCGCGATATGAAGCTGTCGTTGTCGGCAGTGATGAGTACGCAGATATTGCTGTTTTAAAAATAGAGGGAGATGGTGTAAGCTTTCCTACACTTACTTTCGGAGATTCAGATCTGATTCAAGTGGGTGAACTGGCTGTCGCCATAGGTAACCCGACAGGCCAACTGCGCGGAACAGTTACTCAGGGTATTATTTCAGCCGTGAAGCGTGAGTTAACCGGAAGCACTCCCTTGCGGCTGATTCAAACGGATGCTGCCTTGAATCCGGGAAATTCCGGGGGTCCGCTTTTTAATGCTTATGGTGAAGTAATCGGGATCAATCAGCTGAAAATTTTAGATGACGGATCAGGGCAGCCGACTATTCAGGGTATAAGTTTCGCCATTCCTTCAAATGCGGCTATACCGATTATTGAAAACTTAATCCGGACAGGAACGCATGAGTGGCCGATGCTGGGCATTAATGTAATAGCACTGGAAGCATTCGACGCCCAGGATAATGATTTGCGTTATCCCGGAGTGCTGATCGTTTCTGTTGAAAACGGAAGTGCTGCATCTGTGGCGGGTTTACAGGCCGGTGACGTTATTTTTGAAGCCGAAGGACAGCCTGTTGCAAGTACAGGTGAGTTAAATGAAATCAAAAATATGCTTAATGTAGGTGATTCCATGACCCTGAAATTTGAACGAGATGGTGAGGAGATGGAGGCGACACTGATTTTGCAGAAACGCTAGAAAGAGGAGATTATGAAAGAAAAAGAACACGTTAAACTGGAATTCAGCAACGAGTTTGACGGCATACTGAAGGCCGAAAAGGGAACGGCATCCATAGGTAGAAAGGAAGGCCAGTTAAAGCCGTACAACTTGCTTTTGGGAGCACTTCTGGCCTGTCTATATGCTACATTTTTAGATATCGTAAAAAAAATGAAACTCGAATTTGATAGCTGTGATATGACAGCTGATGGTGTTAAGCGTGAAGGGACACCAGGAACCCTGGAGCACGTGAAGGTAGAAATGATTATTTACGGCGCTGCAGAAGAACAAAGTGAACGCTTCAGGAGGGCTGCAGACCTGGCAACTAAATACTGTTCTGTTTTTGAAACGATCAGCCAGGTCAGCGAGATGGAGCTGGAAGTAGAGTTCAAATAAATCCTGACGGTCGGACGATCGGCAGACTGACTGACATCATTTGGGGGGAGACCTAATGAGGCGAAAGGGCTCAATTAAAGAGCTTATCTCACAGCTGATCATTTTGATCATTTTTGCTGTATTTCTTTACCTTATTAACAGTGAGTTGACGGGTCGGCCGGAGCTAAGCGATGTCAACTGGCTTCGCAATATTTTTTATGTTGCCCTGGGTATATTTGCAATCATGTTTCTGCTCTTTTTACGCCAGATTTTCAGCGATCATGCACTCGAACGTTATGACCCCGGCAGTCCTGAGAGTCTGCGTCGTTTGTCTAAAATTCGCCGATTTCAGCTTCCGCGCAAGTATAAGCATCTGCAGGAAAGATGGCCGCAAGCTCTTGATGAGATCAGGGGTTTCTTTACTGATAAAAATTACAGCTTAGTTAACAGTGAGCATTTTGACTTTATTTTCGAACGGGAACGTTTACTTGCGAGTCCCTGGCGGGGCAGACATTATTACAAACGATGTTTTGTCTGTTATCATCCGATGTTGAACGTTCTGATAGTAGACCAGAAATTAAAGCAGGCAGAGCGTTGGATTGACCATTATTGGGAACCGGCTGCTTCAGAGCAGAATTTTCTTATCTTTATTACTGATATGGAAAACTTTGATGAGATCAGTTCTGCCGGTGCCGGTGTCGTAAACTTTCTGGGAACAATGAAATATGGCAGCCTCTATCCGGTTCTGATCGATCTGGATGGCGCCCGGTATTTTTTCCCCGTAGATGTCACTATGCTTAAGCGTCGTGACCGCCTGTTTTACTATTACTACCGCTGGCAGATTAAGAAGCTGGTTGTCAAGGCAGCGGGGAGATCAGCAGTCAGTTCAGAAGCTGAAATAGGGACTGTCCGTACTCAGAAGAAAAAGATGATTGAAAACGAAGAAGAAAACAAGTTGACATAATTTCCAGTCTTGGTTATGATATCAAAGCTGACAGGGGTGATTAGCTCAGCTGGTTAGAGTGCCTGCGTGACATGCAGGAGGCCATAGGTTCAAGTCCCATATCACCCACCAAAAGAAGAGACGACAGTAGCAGAAGCCGCTGTCGTCTTTTTTATTTCTTCGAAAAAGTCAGTTCCGTGAGCAGTTGATGGCAGTCCGGGATATTACACGGAATCATCAGTTGCCGGAGGTGCATTGATTTTATCTTCTATATTCCCTAAATCTTCGGGCGTGAGATTGAGTGGATTATCTTCTTCAGAAAGATTCTCCACAAAATAACTGATATGCTCTTTCAACAAATTGAAGGTCGAGGCGGAGATTGCATGTTCCACCTCACAAGCATCCTTCTCGGCAGTTTGCGGATCGACTCCCATGGCCTTGAACAGCTCCGTTAAAAAGAGATGACGCTCATAGACCTTGCTGGCGATTTCACTCCCGATATCCGTCAATATAAGATTGCCATGTTCACCGATCGTGATATAACCTTCATCTTCCAGAATGTGTACCGCACGGCTGACACTGGGTTTCGAAAAATTCATTGCCCTGGCCAGATCAACCGCTTTAACGATTGGCTGGTGACGACTTAGGATGAAAATGTTCTCCAGATAATTTTCCAAAGACTCGGGAAGACTCATAGATAACCTGCCTTTATACTTTTGACTGCTGAGCTTTATGTAAAGTCTAACATTAAGAACAATTTGGCGACATATTTCTTAACATTATACATGATGATCCCGGGCCTGCAGCAGACTGAGATAATTGACAGGCCTGCTTGTGGTAGAATGTTGCGGTGAAAAGACACAATTTTCAGGGAAGGATCAGACAGATGAATATTGCAGCACCAAAGGGAACGAAAGACATTTTGCCGGATGAGATGTCTCGCTGGCATGCAGTGGAGAATTTATTCGCTTCAGTCTGTGAACGCTACGGCTATAAAGAGATGAGAACACCTACCTTTGAGCAGACCGAATTGTTTGCCCGCGGTGTTGGCGGTTCTACTGATATTGTGCGCAAAGAAATGTATACATTTGAAGATAAAGCGGGACGCAGCATGACTCTAAGGCCTGAGGGCACTGCGGGAATTGCCCGGGCCTACATTGAAAATGGCATGGCTTCTTTGCCTTCACCGGTCAAGCTTTATTATGATATGTCTTTTTTCCGTTATGAAAAAATGCAAAAAGGCCGCTACCGTGAATTCTGGCAGCTTGGTTGTGAGATTATCGGCAGCCCAAGTGCTTATGCTGATGCGGAAGTAATTGCTATCCTTGATACCTTTTTTACTGAGTTGGGCTTGGCAGAACGCCAGCTCGAATTGGGCAGTATCGGTTGTCCCGAATGCCGACCGGATTTCCTACATGCATTACGTGCGCATTTCGAACCCAATCTGGATAAAATGTGCCCTGACTGCAACGAGCGTTTTAAAATAAACCCCTTGCGTATCCTGGATTGCAAGGTTGAAAGTTGTCAGCCTTTCATAGCAAATGCCCCATCGCAACTGGACTATCTCTGTGCTGACTGTGAAGAGCATTTTGATAAAGCCAAACGGGCGTTGGAAGCACTGGACATCTCTTATAATATTAATAGAAGTATGGTGCGTGGACTCGACTATTACACCCGTACCGTATTTGAGTATGTCTCAACACATGTCGGAACACAAGGATCTATATGCGGCGGAGGCCGTTACGATGGTCTGGTGGAAATCTTAGGAGGCAAGGCTACACCTGCGGTTGGTTTTGCAATGGGAATCGAACGTCTGCTTTTGGAGGTGGAAGCTCAGGGAATTGAGTTGCCTGCAGCTGCTCCGGTAGATCTCTTCATCATTTCTTTTCCGGATACAGCTGTTTCCGCTATGGCGCTGGCTCAAAAACTGATACGTTCAGGTCTGAGTGTACAGACAGATGTAATGGAACGCTCCATGAAGGCTCAGATGAAGCAGGCTGACCGCAGCAAGGCTGAATATTTAGTGGTTTACGGAGCCGAAGAGCTGGCAGCTAAACAGTTTGTGATTAAACGTTTGTCCGATGGGGCAGAAGAAACTGTTTCTGCAGATGATCTGACGGATTATTTACTTAAGGCTAGAAAATAATAATGAATTAATGCACTTTGGTGTCGTTAAATAGTAAAATTAATAAAACTGTATTTATATTAGGAGAATTACTGTGAGCGAATCGATGGGAAACTGGCGGCGGGACTCCCGCTGTGGCGAAGTAAATGAAAAACAGCTGGGTAAAGAGCTGACTCTGATGGGCTGGTGCCACAAGCAGCGAGACTTAGGTGGCTTGATATTTATTACTTTGCGGGATATTTCAGGTGAAGTACAGATAGTTATTGACGATGATTCTCCAATTGAGGCCAGAGAAAAAGCAGCCAGAGTCAGAGGGGAATTCGTTCTTGCCTGCCGTGGTGTTTTGCGGCGTCGCCAGGATGAAAACCCGGACATGAAGACAGGGGCTTTCGAACTGCATGCATCTAAACTGAGAATCTTCTCAAAAGCCAAGACCCCACCTTTTTACATTGAAGAGGATATTGATGTAAAAGAGTCCTTGCGTTTGGAAAATCGTTATCTCGATTTGCGCCGGCCGGATATGCAACGTAAGCTCCTGGCCCGTCATCGTATAACTAAGATAGTACGTGACTTTTTTGACAGTGAAGACTTCCTCGACATCGAAACTCCAACCCTGATTAAGAGTACGCCGGAAGGCGCACGTGACTACTTAGTGCCGTCACGTGTTTATCCGGGTAAGTTCTTTGCCTTGCCGCAATCTCCACAGATTTTCAAACAGCTGCTGATGCTTGGCGGTTATGACAAATACATGCAGATCGCACGTTGTTATCGTGATGAAGACTTGCGTGCCGACAGGCAGCCTGAATTTACCCAGATCGATATTGAGATGAGCTTTATCGGTGAAGACGATGTTATGGATGTGAATGAGCGCTTTCTGGCTTACCTGATGAAAGAATATAATGGCTACAATCTGGAATTGCCGCTGGAACGAATGACCTGGCATGAAGCCATGTCGCGTTTCGGCTCCGACAAGCCGGATCTGCGCTTCGGTATGGAGATACAGGACGCAGGTGATTTAGCCGCAGGGACTGAATTTAAGGTTTTTACATCAGCTCTTGAAGAAGGTGGTATGGTCGGCTATATAGCCGTTCCGGGCGGCAATGATATGAGCCGGCGGGAATTGGATGACCTGAACGCCTTTCTGCAAAGCAACTCGGCAGCCAAGGGCTTGGCTTGGGCTTCACTCGTTGATTGTGAAATTAAAGGTTCTTTCAGAAAGTTCATTGATGAAGATTTCATGAGAAGCTGTCTGCGCCGTGCAGATGAAGACGATACAGCTCAGCTGCTCTTTGTTTCGGACCCTGACCGCAATACTTGCCTTGAGATTCTGGGAACTTTGCGCAACGAGGTTGCTAGACGCCGCAATATGATTGATCAGAAAGCCTATCGCTTCTGTTGGATTACTGAATTCCCGCTTTTTGAATGGGATGAAGAGGAGAAACGCTATGTTTCCAAGCATCATCCTTTCACAGCACCGCTCGAAGCCGACTTTGAACTGCTGGACACAGACCCAGCTGAAGTTCGTTCCCGCAGCTATGACATTGTCCTGAACGGCACTGAACTGGGTGGGGGCAGCATTCGTATTCATGAACAGGATTTGCAAAAAAAGATCTTTAGCTTGCTGGGTTTCAGTGAAGAAGAGTATCAGCACCGTTTTGGTTTTCTGCTGGACGCTTTTCAATATGGTGTGCCCCCGCACGGCGGACTTGCCTATGGCCTGGACCGCCTGGTGATGCTTCTGGTCGGCGAAGACAATATTCGAGAAGTGATTGCTTTCCCCAAAGTGCAAAACTCCAGCTGTCTGATGACAAAGGCTCCGGCTGAAGTCTCGGACGATCAATTAGCAGAGTTGGGTATTAAAATTGTAGAAAGCTGATTTTGATGCAATCAATGGAGAAGAGTGAGCTGGACAACAAAGAGGTTGACCTCAATGAGAACAAGGGCAAACATAGAATTCGTTCGCCGAAATTGAATGCTCAAACTCATAATATGAGCTCCTCGCCGGTTCTACGGGGTGAGGAGGCTGATGAGACTCTGTTCGAGGCTTTCGGTGAACAGGAGCGCAAGCTGGATAGTGCTCTGAAAAAAAGCCTGGGCCTGGATGACAGCGTTGATCTGAAAGGCAAGGAAGATAAGAAGCCTGTATCGCGCTTAAGGAGCGTATTAAGCTTTGTCCTGACTCTGGCGATCTGTCTAGTTCTAGCACTTCTCTTTACGCGTTTTGTTCTACAGCGAAATACTGTGACAGGTATATCAATGGAGCCTACTTTGATAGAAAGAGATGAGCTCTTTGTTGACAAGATATCTCATCTCTGGAGAAATTATGAACGATCTGACCTGGTAACAGCCAGAACTGATAAAAAAACAATCGATGGCAAAGCTATGGTTGTTATAAAAAGGGTGATCGGCCTGCCGGGCGACAGCATAAAAATCTCGGAAGGTGCAGTTTTTCTAAACGGCGAAGAATTGGTTGAGCCATATCTTGACGATAGTGTATCAACATATGTTTCCTTTAATTCTTTTCTTGAACTGACTTTAGGAGAAGATGAGTATTTTCTCCTGGGAGACAATCGTGCTGACAGCTATGACAGCCGGCATTTCGGTCCGGTAAAAGAAGCTGATTTAATCGGCAGAGTTTGGTTCAGGTTTTATCCCTTTGACCGATTTGGCAAACCGTAATATATTAACTATGCTAAATCCGTTTAGATATTTTACATAAGAGAGGACAAGATGGAAAAGATTCCACCTTCACATATTAGAAACTTCAGCATTATTGCCCATATTGATCACGGTAAATCTACGTTGGCAGATCGCTTAATCGAGCATACAGGTGCATTGACTTCGCGTGAGATGCAGGAGCAGGTTCTGGATAATATGGAGCTTGAGCGCGAACGCGGTATCACTATTAAAGCACGTGCAGTACGTATGCTTTATAAATCCAGGTCAGGAGAAATGTACATATACAACCTGATCGACACACCGGGTCACGTTGACTTCAACTATGAGGTTTCACGTTCGCTGGCAGCCTGTGACGGTGCTATTCTAGTTGTTGATGCCTCACAGGGAGTAGAGGCTCAGACACTGGCTAATGCCTATCTGGCCATAGATGCAGATCTGGAAATACTTCCGGTAATTAACAAGATAGATCTTAAGACCGCCCGCCCGGAGGAAGTTCGACAGGAAATTGAAGATGTTCTGGGCATTGATGCCGCAGATGCACCTCTTATTTCGGCGAAAAATGATATAAATATCGAGGAAGTCCTTGAGGCTATCGCAGTTCAATTACCTCCTCCTGTGGCTGATGACAGCAAGGCTCTGCGCGCTCTGGTCTTCGACTCGGAATACGATACTTATCAGGGTGTAATAGTGCATGTCAATGTTCAGGACGGCAAGATTTTTGCCGGTGATGAAATCAAGATGATGCACAGCGGAAAGAAGTTCACTGTCACTGAACTGGGAACCTTCCTCCCTGGAAGTTACAGTTCAGTCAACAGCTTAAGCGCAGGAGATGTCGGTTATGTTATTGCCAGCATCAAGAATGTGCGCGATACAGCGGTAGGGGAGACGATCACAACAGTAGAGAACCCGGCTTCAGAACCTTTGCCGGGTTATAAGCCTGTTCAGCAGATGGTTTATTGCGGTATGTATCCTGTCGATGGTGGAGACTATCCTGACCTGCGGGACGCACTCGAAAAACTGCAGCTGAACGATGCTGCCCTCTCTTTTGAGCCTGAAACATCGGCTGCACTGGGCTTTGGCTTTCGCTGTGGTTTCCTGGGATTGCTTCACTACGAGATTATTCAGGAACGTCTGGAGCGTGAATTTGATCTGGATTTAATCAGCACAGCCCCATCTGTTGTATATAAACTGAATCTTGTTTCCGGGGAAACGATCAATCTCGATAATCCGACCAATATGCCGTCTGTTGAAGAGATTGAAAGCATAGAAGAGCCTATAGTTCGCGCATCGATTATGACTCCGACAGAGTACATGGGAAATATCATGTCCCTTTGCCATGAGCGCAGAGGCATTTATGTCAATACAGAGTATCTCGACGAAAAGCGGGTAAATCTGCATTTTGATCTGCCGCTGAATGAAATTATTTATGACTTCTTCGATGCCCTGAAATCACGGTCCAAGGGTTATGCTTCGCTGGATTATGACCTGAAAGGTTATGAAGAATCCGATCTTGTGAAACTGGATATCCTAATCAATAACGAAACGGTAGATGCCCTGACCTTTATTGTCCATCGGGATCATGCCTATGCCCGTGGTCGCAAAATGACAGAAAATCTGCAAGAGAACATTCCCCGGCACCAGTTTGAAATCCCGATTCAGGCAGCTATCGGCGGCAAGATTATAGCCCGGGAAACTGTGCGTGCTTATCGTAAAGATGTTACCGCTAAATGCTACGGCGGAGACATTTCACGTAAGAAAAAGTTGCTGGAAAAACAAAAAGAAGGCAAGAAACGCATGCGTCAGGTGGGCAGTGTAGAGATACCTCAGGAAGCTTTCATGAGCGTCCTCAAACTTGACGAATAGCCGAAAAACGGTACAATACAATAGTCCTGCGGATATGGTGGAATTGGCAGACACGCTGGATTTAGGTTCCAGTGGGAAACCGTGCAGGTTCGAGTCCTGTTATCCGCACCAAAAAAAATCCGCTCCAGATGGGGCGGATCTTTTTGTCTCTCTATTTCTATGATAACAGGTATCCAGGTTTCACATTTCTCTGAACACAAAAACATCAATTCTCTGAATGTAATCGCAATAAAACTCTGAATGACATTGCGTTATTTCTCTGTATACGTTAAGCTTTCGAGGAGAGAGTCTCCATAGCGATGGAAAGAAGGAAGTCAAATGTATTATCGACCGCGAGTGGTAGATAGCATTTTGGAGGACAGGTTAGACTCCAAGGGTGCTGTGCTTATCGAAGGGGCTAAATGGTGTGGCAAGACGACTACGGCTTCCCAAATTGCGCGAAGCCGTATCCACATGCAGGATCCAGCCATGAAACAGCAAAATTTGCGGATGGCGGAACTGCACCCTCAATTGTTGCTCGAAGGAGATACGCCAAGACTTATTGATGAATGGCAATTGGCCCCCCAGCTTTGGGATGCTGTCCGTTTTGAAGTGGATAGGCGTGGAGCCTTTGGCCAGTTTATTTTGACAGGCTCTTCGACGCCTGTCGAATCAGAGCTTATTTCACATAGTGGAACGGGACGCATTGCCAGACTATTGCTGCGCCCAATGAGTTTATATGAATCCGATGAATCCAATGGAAAGATATCGTTGAAGTCCTTGTTTGAGAGCGAAGAGATCGTTTGCACAAGCGATAAAACCATTTTGGACTATGCTTTTTTTATTTGCCGTGGGGGATGGCCCTTGTCGTTGGGACAAAAGGAATCGGTCGCATTAAGACAAGCCATTGATTATGTTGACTCAGTCGTGGAATCGGATATTTCCCTGGGGGAAGGGATTCCCAGAGACCCTACCCGGGTGCGTGCTCTCATGCGCTCTTATGCCAGGCACGTGTCGACAAGGGCAAAAACGACTACAATTCAAAATGATATCTTGGCGAGTTTGTCCACAATGGATATCAATACCCTAGACCGTTATCTGAACGACTTAAGACGAA
>JAAYEX010000165.1 GCA_012728535.1 Clostridiaceae bacterium
AGTGGTGCCAGACAGCTAACGGCGCCGGGTACTCCCGAACGGACGGACGTCCGGGTAAGAGGTGATATCTGTGAATGAATTGAATATATTGCAGTTGATATATGCTGTCAGCATTCTGATCGTTGCGATAGGCCAAAGCCTGGTCCCTCGTTTTTCAGGCAAAGGTCTCCATCTCGGAGTACGGTTTTCAGAGAGAAATGCCGAGCGCTCAGAAATTGATGATGTTATTAACAGATTCAACTGGCTGACTTTAGGTCTAGGAGTGGCTTTGGCCGTTCTCGTCTTTTTTCTCACCCCATTATTTGCCCGTAGTATTGTCCTGCAGCTTTTTGTCTTGCTACTGGCTATTGTACTTCTGACTCTCCCTCTTATCCGGGGTAACAAAAAACTGAAAGATTTGAAGGCTGAGTGGAATGACCCCGGTCCCCGAATCATTCCCGAAAACCTAAAAAGGGAAATCCTAGGGAAAGAGTTCGGCCTGATCGCTAATGGACTGTGGCTGCATTCTGTCGCCTTCCTTATTTTTATTGCCTGTACTGCTTATACACTGACCAACTATGACAAATTGCCGGAAATAATGCCCACTCATTTTAACTTCAAAGGCCAGGCTAACGCTTTCAGCCCCAAAAGTCACTCTATGGCGCTCTTACCGGCCAGCTCTGCTCTGGTTTTGTGGATAATCATCTATCTCTCTAATCTTGCCTACCTGTCCGGCAAGCAAAGTCTGGATGTGCGAGATCCTGAAGGTTCGCTGAAGAGATACCTGCAGGCCCGAAATATCTGGACTGTATTCATGGGACTGGCTAACGTGGTCTTTGTCGGTTTTACCCAGATCGGCATATCTTATTTATTTTTCGGCAATGTGGAATATGCACAGCTAGTCATTGTCGGCCTGCTCTTATTAAGTTTAATCCTGGTCATAACTGCGATTTATCTCGCCGCCAATGTCGGTACATTCGGCGAAAGAATGGAAGATGCGGGTATCATGAGCGATGATTCTACGGATGATAACTGGAAACTGGGCGGGCTTATCTACTACAACAAAGCTGATTCAGCTGTCTTTGCGCAGAAACGAATCGGTGCCGGCGTCACGATCAATCTGGCCACTGCCGCAGGAAAGCTGATTGTTCTTGCCCTTATGGTGTTGATTATCCTGCCTTTGATCTTGCTCATCTGAGCATGCCCTGCAAGTTCTTGCGCCAGCCGTCGATAGAGTAATGGATGACACGCCCTACAAAAATTTCCCGCAGTACTTGCAAAGCAGGAGTTCTTTCCAGCAGCATACGGGCGTTCGCATTCTTTTCAAGGTGTAGCTCGGGATTCGTCAGATAAAGCATTTCACGGCGGAAGTCAGTGGCTTCAAATGCTCGGTTCAAAGTTACGAGAAAGCCCTCAAAATCTCCCTTTGTCTCAAAAACATAAGTGGCAGCTTTTTCCTGGGGGAAATTGAACTCCACAACAGCTTTTTGGCCATTTTCGGAAGGCGAAACTGTCCACAGCGCCCAGTCTGATGTCTTTTCCGACGCTGCTTCGTTTTCAACTGAGGGCTCTGTTTCGTCTGCCATCTTCACATCGTCTTCAGACTTTGTCTCGTCCTCCGGCTGTTCATCAGTATCTGCTGCAGCAGGAACCCACTTAAAGCCCACAGCCATCCGGGACACGTCAGTCATTTCCTTTAAAGATTGGAAGTAATCAGCCAAAGGACTCGCTGCCAGCATTTCTTTGATTACGGTCGCGGTCGTGGGAACATGCGCCTGCAAGTCTGATAGTGACACTGCAATCCCCTCCGCTATCACTTGTACCGCCTGCACTGCCTGTGAGCGACTAAGCGACGGATCGAGTTTTTCCAGCAGGTCTGCATTGCGGGCCCGCAAATTACGGAGGGCCTCACTTATCTGTAATATGAGGGGGTCAAAATCATAGCCAAGACGAGAAATATTATACTGCTCACCTGTTTTCAGCGATAAAGCTACAAGGTGTTTCTCTGCTGTGAAAGCGGAAACAAAAAGAAAGGGAATGCGCCGTGCGTCGAGATTAGGCGGCAGCAGCAGAATACAATCGCGAAAGACATGCAATTCTGCCTTGCCCTCTCGTTCATCGTAATTATAGGCCGGGTTTTTCAACTCCATCAGCGGGGGGCCTTTGGGCTGGAAAACCGACTTGACTTTTCTATTAAAAGCGGCCCAAAGATTGAGAAAAAAGGCTTCTTCCTCCAGACCGATACGTGAGATCTTTACAGGAGAAACTCTTGTATCCAACTGTATGACGTGACTCTCCCTGCTGATAGCGGTAATCGAATAATAGGGGACAAAAGATGTCTGCAGAAGGCCATCCAGAAGTATTCCTTCGGCCTCGATCGTTATTTCACAATCTCCTGAAAATAAAGCAGATTCCACTTTTCCTTTATAAACAGCAGCCGCATCGCGGACACCAATATTTTCACTATTCATTGCTTCACTCCCCTACTCAGAGTTTGGAGCCGCAACCACCGCAAAATCTCACACCGGGCGGATTTTGAAATTCACATTCGCCACAGAGGCCGACTTGCCGGGAGGGAGCCTCATGACAACTTAGCTGGCCGACACCGTTTACGCCTAGTGACAGAATAACTTAACAACTTAGGTGCCTGGCACCGTTTAAATGAGAAGGATGAAAGGATTGCTGAATATGCCTCCTATACTTTTAATCTAGCATAAACTACTTGCTTTTTCCATGTTGAGCCGAAGAGATGTGCCTGGCACCGTTTACACGAACTGACTGCATGGAAAACGGATTTTTGTAATTTTCGGCACTGTTCTTTAAAAAAGCGATTGCTTATAGTAATCTGACTTTATATAGTTAATCTATAGTATATTTATCTCATTTGCGAAAGGAGCCCTTCCCCATGACAAGACTATCTATGATTGAAGGAATTGCAGAAGTTTATGAAGGCAAACTCAAAGATGCAGGCGTAAACTCAATCGAAGCCTTTCTGGAGGCTGCAGCTACAAAAAAAGGCAGGATTGATCTTGCTGAAAAGTCAGGGATCTCGGAGAAGCTGATCCTCACCTGGGCCAACCATGCCGATCTGTCCAGAGTAAAAGGCATCGGCAGCCAGTATTCCGATTTGCTGGAAGAGGCCGGTGTTGATACCGTGCCCGAGCTGGCCAATCGTAATCCGCAAAATCTTTATCAGAAAATAATGGAAGTGAATGAGGAAAAAAATCTGGTCAGGAGGCCTCCAAGCGAAAAGATGATCGCGGGCTGGATAGCACAGGCTAAGGAACTGCCCAGGATATTGGAGTACTGATCAGAATTTAAGTTCTATGAAAGTTTAAGTTAGATTTTTTGAAAAAAAACTGAAAAAGCAGTCTGTCCAACACAGGCTGCTTTTCTATTACTCTCTCTTTTGCAAAGCAGCACCGATGGCTGTCGCAAATTCAGCCCTCTCCGGCACAATCATTTCAATATTGTAGAGGGTTGAAAAAGTTCTTAAGGTGTCCCGGCCCTGTGGAACACGGAGCATGTTCCCGGTGAAGACAACCTTATCGACTCCGGCCAGGCGAGCTGAAAGTACTGACGCCGTACCTACAGATTGAAAGACCAGATTGACAATGCCAAGTGCCAGGTCGTTGGCTTTGGCCTTATCATTAACTTTGCCGAAGTTGGAGGCGGTAGTGCTTGCCGTAAGGTCACCAATCGCTTCTTTGGAAATATCGCCGATGGTGAGGTCAACATTTTCCAGACTGCCCAGGTCGGCCATCTCGGAGATAGAAGCAAAATCACGCACCTGGAGCATGCGGTCAGCCAGTCCCAGCAAGGTGCCTCCACCGACACCGGAACCGATGATATGCCTGGTCCCTTCCAGGTCTGCATAGACGATAGAGGTGCCGGTTCCCATGCTGACGACAATCGCGCGGTCAATGCCGGCGACATAGAGACCACCCAGGCCGGTCGCATCAAATTCAGGCACTTTACGGGTCGGACAGTCAAAAAGATTACCGAAAATCGCAGAAGCTCCGACACCGGTTATTCTGATTTCCTCCACCTGCGCCAGCTTGAGACAGTTTTCGCGCAAAAACTTTCCCAGTGCTCCATAGGCTGAAGCTACGGGGTCGCTGGCCTCAACCAATTTCTCCGTCAGCAGTACTCCGTTGTTGAAACCGACAATTTTGGTGGTTGTCCCGCCGATATCCAGACCGATAACGACACCTTCCGAGTGCTCAATAGAGTTGATATAGTCAGCATTGTTCATGAGATTGTCTCCACAGGATATTCTGTAAAACACCTAGGGCTTCAATGAGAGAAAGCGCTTAGATAGTTTTATGCCCTGGCGACGTAAGATGCGCCAGCGGTCGCCGGACATATGATTCATAATAAAGAGGATATTGCTCCTGACCCCGCGATACATGGCACGGTCTACCCGCCGCATCCAGCCCCAGAGTTTCTCTACGCGGTCGTAGTCTTTCTCACTTTCATTCATCATCAAAGACAAAGCGCAGGTAGAAACTATGGCTGTCAGGTATGTGTACATGTATTCACGCTGGGATTCATCACGGATATCTTCTTCCAGGCGATAAACATCGTAAAGCATGCGGGCAATCCGCAGCAAATCATCTTCTTTGCTTGTAATATCCTCAGTGCCTCCGTTAGCTCCGCCGGCGACAGCATAACGCAGGTCGTAGTCCGCATAATAAACCTGCTTGACATAGGGCAGGGGCAAATAAGAGTAAACGTATTCCGCCAAATCCGATCCCTCTGGCATACGGAGGGGAGATTTCTTCAGCAGAGAAGTACGGAATATTGAGTTATTCATGGTAAAGAGACGAGACCGGCGGAAGCGCTTCAATTCACTCCAGTCATAGGCTGTAAAGGACTGGGGGAAGATCTTTTGCAAGGGCATAATCTGCCATTCATCTTCGAGCTCATCTTCCATGACATTGTAAGCAACAATACCTACCGAAGCTCCAATTTGCTCGGTTTGCAGGGTATTCAGCAACTTTGACAAAGCTTGTGCCTTCAGGGAGTCATCTCCGGAAAGGAGCATATACCACTCACCTGCAGCCTCCTTGATCGAAGAATGAACCTCGCTGCCCATTCCCTTGTGCTTAGCCTGATAGGTCCGCAGGGAGATCTCCCGTTCCGAGCAATATTCCCGGGCTGCCTGGATAAAATCCGCACCGTCACAGTTGCAGATTAATGTAAGCTCCAAGGCTGATCTGTCACTTTCGCTTAATTCGTCCAGGAAGGAAAAGCTCTCAACAGCTGTACGGGCTCCCGGATTATTTATGGTCATGACTAAAGATAATACCGGCTTCATCTCATCACGGGCCCGCTATAAGTTTTAACCCTGCCGCTGGCTGCAGCTCCTCTGAAGGCTTCGGCAGAAAAGTGTCCGTCATCAAAATCAATACGGGTTGAACGGGGGGCAAAAACAAAGATATATTGAGAAACCATCTGCAGGATGCCACCTATGGCATAGGCGGATCCGGATACGATATCCTGAAAACGGACACGGATATCCTGATTCATGCGTTCAGTATTGCATATGACTGTATAGCCTGATTTGACATGGTCACAGACAGGCCAGGCTGAATCGATATCAATCGCTTCCACCAGCATCACGGTATGCTGTAAATCGTTGCGCGCATCTCTGATATCTACAACACGGGCATCGCGTGCAGGTTTTTTGGGCTGTCGGCTGACCGCCAGCTCTTCATAAGCCCGATCCTCGACTTCAAAGTCCTCTTCATAGAAGTCGTCATAATCTTCCTCAGGTGGTTTTCCGAGTAATTTGTTCAGGAAGCTCATACGTTCATCCTCCAAATATTAGCTTAAACTTATTATAGCTACGCTCAGGCTGAGTTTTTCAGAAAAACACAGACTCGTGATTTCACATGCTCAAAACATATACAGTTTTTATAAGTGTACCAGTAAATGGCCTTCACTGGTACCTGGAACCGAAGATCGCGCTTCCAATCCTCAGCATGGTACTGCCTTCTTCAATCGCCTGATGGTAGTCATTCGTCATGCCCATCGACAGCTGATCGAAGTCAGGAAGATTCAAGTCCTTGCTCAGTTTTTCCTGCAGTTGGCGTGCTGCCTTGAAGACCGGTCTGGTCTGCTCGGGATCGTCATAATGCGGGGCCATGGTCATAAGGCCGCGAAAACGGATATGGGGAAATTTTTCTCTTTTTTGCAAAAGCGGTTTAATCTCTTCGGCGGTAAAGCCGTGTTTGGTCTCTTCCTGGGAAATATTCACCTGCAAGAGAACATCGGTCACGCAATCTGCCTGGGCGGATCTCTTTTCAATTTCTTTAAGCAAACGCAAAGAATCCACGGAGTGGATCATGGCAACACGTCCCACAATCTGGCGAACTTTGTTTCTTTGCAAGGTTCCGATCATATGCCAATTGTAAAACTGATCATGTGACGTGTAATAGTCAATTTTACCGGTCATCTCCTGAACTCGGTTTTCGCCCAGATCCGTATGGCCCAAGGCCAGGATGGCATCTATATCCGTGCTTGCAAAGTTTTTGGTTACAGCAATCAGCTTGACTGAGTCTGCCGTTCTTCCCGCCCTGACGGCACTTTGTCGGATCTCTTCCTGCAAAGTTTCGTAGGCTTCCTGAATCTCAGTCGTACGTCTCTTATTTTCATCAGCAATCAAAGCTGTCAATTGATCATCCTCTTTCTTTTTTTCTTGCACAGTAAATTTATTCAAGCAAGTTGCCCGGCGCACCGGTCCAGGGATTCAACACGTAAAGATCGTTTTCTGCCGGGGCTTCGGTGTCACCTGTACGGCCTTCAATAATAGCATGAGTGCCGTCTTCTGCCTGTACAAAAACAATAACTTCCTTCGTGATTCCGTCACTTATTTTCAAGAGTCTGGCAATATGGTCAGTCTCCGAGTAATCATAAAGGCTCTGCAGGGGGACTTTTATTCCGGAATGCCTCTGGATAAGTAAATCCGCTTGTCGGAGGATTTGTGTGTCCATCAAATCTCCGAAAGACGCTTTCGTCTGCAAGGCTAGAACCGTATCCGAGCTGACTGCCTTTTGCACTATCGTTATATCATCTAAAAGCAGGCGGCGTTCATTCAAGCTGATGCCGAAATTGTCGCTTTCAGTTTTCAGAGCGTAATCAGGCAGCAAGGCGACTAGATTATAATCCATTGAGTTGACACACCGCGCTAGCGGGTCGCCCTTTTGCACGATAACAGCCTGTTTATTCGTTTTTTCATAAAGATCTATATTATTTACAAGCTCCCTCGCCTGCTGCAGGGTCAGTCCGGAGAGTTCTTCCTTGCTTAAGTTCGGCGTAGCGGCGAAAGTCGTGTAGCTGATCCAGCAGGGATTTGCCGTGCGGAGTATACCCTGGGCCGGCGCCGTGTCGATCAGCTGACGAAGAAGGGCGGCCTCCTGGCTGAGGAGCTTGTTCAGATCTGCGTCGTTGATGCTTTCCGGCTTTAGCAGGACATATCGTTCTTCCAGGGCGGTATCCAATTTTTTTTGCGCCAGCGCCAGAGCCCGATGTCATCTGAGAAGACCGCGGCGCGCAGGTCTGATACTGCCTCCTGAATCTGTTCCTGAATCAGGGTAAGTCTGCTGTTGGGCTTGGCATCGGACTGGCTGAGTGCCAGGCTGAGTTCGAGAATCTCCACCTTAATGTTCCGGTACGAATCCACCAGATCCGCTGCGGACTCCGGCAGGACCAGGGCATAGATCTCGTTTTTGCTCAGTCGCTCGCCCTCGCGGGCTAGGGGCAAAAAGATACCCTCGCTCTCTGCCAGGATCAAAGTTTCGTCGCGAATCAGGAAAAAATCGGTAGTCAGCGTTTCGTTTATGCTGCCTGTATTGAGGAAAGCATAGCGTGTCTTTTCCTTATTGCCTGTGAACAGGGAAATTATGGCCCAGATAGCGAGTGCCAAAACCAGGACCAGCACCAGGGCCACGATGACAAAGCGGCTGATGCTCCCTCTGATATCGGTTTTTTCTTTTTTTTTGGCCACTGTTTTTCCTTTAAAACGATTCTCTTAAGATTATAAACCCAGCACCCGTTCGAGCGCCAGTATGGCACCTAAACGGGCATTCCAAAAATTCAAACCGCCCTGTAGGAAGGCAGTGTAGGGCGTGCGCAGGGGTCCGTCAGCGGACAGCTCGATTGATGAGCCCTGGACAAAGGAACCTGAGGCCATGATTATGTCGCAGTCATAGCCCGGCATTGCTGACGGTATGGGGGTGAAGTGGGCGTCAACCGGAGCTGCGGCCTGCACAGCCTCGCAGAAGGCCTTCAGCTGGTCGGCGTTTTCCATCTGTACGGTCTGGACCAGGTCGCCACGTTCGTCTTCCGGCAGGGGTGCGACTTTGAAGCCCGCTTTTTGAAAAAGTAAAGCTGCGAAGACTGCAGCGGCAGTGGAAGCTTCTACCACCTGGGGTGCGAAATAAATACCTTCAAGAATTTGCCGGTTAAAGCCGAGTGACGGTCCGATTTCCGCGCCTACACCTACGGCGGTCATGGCTTCGGCTACTTCTTTGATCAGGTCACTGCGACCGCAGACGTAGCCTCCGGAAGGGGCGATGCCGGCGCCGGGATTTTTGATGAGAGAGCCTGCGATCAGGTCTGCGCCGTATGCTGTGGGCTCCAGTAGTTCGACAAATTCACCGTAGCAATTGTCGACCATGACAATGCAGTCGGGTGCGACGCGGCTGACGAGCGCCTTCAGCTGACCGATCTCTTCGGAAAGGAGGGCCCGGCGGCTTGAATACCCGCGGGATTTTTGCACATACAGCATACGGGTTTGTGGCAGGAGGGCCGCTTCAATCCGCGCCAGGTCCGGCTTGCCGGCAGCATCCAGATCCACCGCGCGCACGGAAACGCCGGTGGCGGCCAGGCTTTGTTTAGAGCTGGAGTATTTGAAAGTCTCGCCTTTTCTATCATCATCAGACAAGAGGGTAAGTTCGCCGAAGGTTGGGAGGATGGTATCGTAAGGAATGCCGGTAGCGATCAGGACATCGTCGCCCCGCTGGAGGAGGCCGCGCAGGCAGGTGGCCAGGACATGGGTGCCGGATGAAAACTGGATGCGCACAAGGGCTGACTCGGCTTGCATGATATCGGCGTAGACTTCTTCGATCTGATCGCGGCCAAGGTCGTCATAGCCGTAGCCGCTTTTGAAGTTGAAACTGCTTTCGGAGATGCGGGCCTTGTGAAAGGCTCTGAGGACTCCCAGCTGGCGTTCTTCCGCAATAGAATCGATGGAGGGTCTGAACTTTTTCATGTCTTCCGAGGCGGAGACCGCCAGATCATAGACAGGGCGTGAGATGCCAAATTGAGAAAATAATTCGTATCGGTTCATTTCTTTCCTTAATGACTACTGGTATTCTGAGCACAGTGGCCTGCAGGCAAATGTGCCTCTATTAGTATACAGTTCATTGTGAGCTGCTGCAGGTGGCTTAATAACTTAACAACTTAGGTGCCTGGCACCGTCAAAAAGGAAACCATGGACAGTGTATATCTTGAAAGCAGGCTGATGAATGCCTTTACTTATATCAGGCGTCGTGCTTTTGGCTATAACAGCAAAAACACCTGCTCTGCTGTTTCTGTTGCCCTGGCCCTGAATTATCTGGCTCTGGAAAGAGAAGAAGCCCTTGTTCCTGATGACTGGCAGGCGGAGCTGCTCGACGGCGGTCTGCCGGCAAGTTCGGATTCTCTGGACAGGGCCTATCCTCGGGCAGGAAGGCTCAGCAGTTTCCTGATTGAAAAATGCGGCATGGGGGGTGCCAGTTTTGCCACTAGGATTACGTGGGCGTTTAATAGGTACTCAAAAAAGATGATGCCTTCTGATAAGCGGGTCAGGCTCAAATGGACGCTGTTTCCACGAATGTCGACGATCAGACGGAGTATCGACGCCAACATTCCGGTTCTAATCACGACGACTCTGGCAAAAGGTTTCAGCTGGCACACCATGGTCGTCTACGGTTACCGTGAGAGCTACGGAAAAACCGAGCTTCTGGTCCATTCCGGCTGGTACAGGTCTGCCTACAACGATCATTACTCTTTCGATGGTAAGGACAGGTTTTTTCAAAAGGAAATTTGGCTGGACAAAAGACTGGCTGTCTTCGGCTACTACTTTACTTTATCTTAAGATTTTCAATCAACAACAATAAAAAAACGGTTCTCTGTTAGTTCAGAAAACCGTCTGTCTGGTGCGGCCGGCGGGATTTGAACCCGCACGATGTTAATCACACGCACCTCAAGCGTGCACGTCTGCCAATTCCGCCACGGCCGCAAATAAATATACCGCTGGAGCCGGCTCAGATATTATGACAAAGAGAATCATTAAAGTCAAATAAATCAGCCGGCTCCGGCTACTGCAAATTGTCCGCTTCTGATGACCGGGAAAACCTAGATTTCCTCGATGCGGATGTCTGAGCAGCGAAGGATCAATTCCGCTGTCCTGTCACCGTCACAGAGGATGTGAACCTCATAGCCGGTATCGGTTTTATAAAGCTCGTCATAGACCCAGTAGAGCCTGACGATGTTTTCGTCCAGGAGGACTGTCACATCAAGAAAGCTGACTCTGTTGTCGGCAGTAAAGCCACCTTCGGTATCCAGGGTAAGTACGAGGTCTTTTCCCTGGGACAGCCAGCCTGTGACTTTACAGTCATGGAAAGCGAAACGTCGTTTCAGCTGGCCGGGGATGTCCTGCAGG
>JAAYEX010000166.1 GCA_012728535.1 Clostridiaceae bacterium
CCTCAACAGTGTAGGGAACATTGGGATTCATTTCCTTAGTGACTTCCGCACCGCTGATAGCAGCCGTGATTATGACCTTATTTGCTAACTCTTTCCTCATTTTATTCTCCTGATTGATTGTTATTGCGCTGCCTGTCAGAAGGCACGACACAAGTACCGCCGGCCATGCAGACTAAAATCGGTTTTTCTAAAACTTGCGCAGCAGAATCGGAAATATCCGGGCACGGCCTGATCACCTTATAGGCCTCGAAGGTCATCTTGCGTGAAGTCTTTCCTTCTGAAACGATGCGGCCTGATGCTTCAATAAAATCTCCGGCATAGACAGGCGCGGTGAATTCCACTGAATCATATGCGACAAAGAGACCTTCATCGCCGTCTCTGCGAATCAATAATTCTGTCGCCACATCGCCGAACAATTGCATTATCCGGGCTCCGTCCACCAGATTGCCCCCGTAGTGGGCATCCGCGTTGCTCATTCTCAAACGAATCATTACAGTTTCCATTCTTTTCCCTCCTAAAAAAAATAACGCCATGTGTTAACAAAAACACATAGCGCTCCATGCAATGCATGACAGTGAAACGTCCTTGGTTCGTTCCCCCAGAAACAAGACAGAGGATCCCGGCTTATTTCTTCGGCGGCAAATACTTCAGCTTCTTCGTCCGATCCCGGACATAGAAGTAGCTTACCCATTTTGCCGCGCCTCTAATTCACTATTAAGTTATGGAAATTATTATATATTGTCAGTATAAATGTATAATCCGCATTCTGGCAAGCATTTTTGTGAAGAATATAATAAAAAATCAACTAGTGATACACTGACTAATAGACATGCAACGAAGGGGTGAACTATGTATAAGGAAAAACTTAAAAAATATGCAGAAGCGATTGTACATATCGGAGCAAACGTGCAAAAAGGCGACAATATTGTCCTTAACACCGACACGGACAATCTGGAACTGGCCAGGGAAATCGTCCGTGCTTGCTGGCGGGCGGGTGCAGCTGATGTCGACACCATAATTGCCGACAATGATATGAGTCTGGGGCGCTTTGAGGAAGCAGAAGACGACGTCTTTGACCACTTCCCGGAATTCAAGGTTGAGCACGCTGAACGCCATATGCAAAACAAGTATCATCGGATTTCAGTCAGTGCACCTCGCCTGGATCTTTTTCAAAATGTAGATCCCGACCGCCTGCGCCGCTCCAGTATTGCAGCCAACAGGGCCATGGAACCGATTATGAAATACATGGATACAGGTGAAATCAAGTGGACTGTGGCCGCAGGGGCTTCTGAACTTTGGGCCGGCTCTCTTTTTCCCGACCTGCCAATGACTGAAGCGATGGCTGAACTTTGGGATAAGATTTTCGCAGCCTGCCGCATCAGCGAAGATGGCGGAGCGGTCGAAGCCTGGCTTGAGCATGACGCGAAACTCAAGGCCCATGAGAAATGGCTTAACAGCCAGCAATTCTCCTACCTGCACTATGAAGCGCCCGGCACGGACTTCAGGGTCGGCCTGGCAGAAAGACATAATTGGATCGGCGGCTCTTCTCTGACGCCCGACGGCATTTCCTACATGGCGAATATGCCCACGGAAGAAATTTTTACCACACCTCATGCAAAAGAAGCGGAGGGCAAACTGAAATCCACCATGCCTCTGGCGATTTCAGGCAAGGTGGTGGAGGACTTCGGTTTTGTCTTCGAAGGCGGCAAGGTAATTGACTTCTTCGCCGGCAAGAACGGCGATGTCCTGCAGACCCAACTCGGTATGGATGAAGGAGCCAGAAGATTGGGCGAGGTCGCTTTGGTGCCGAACTCTTCACCAATTTCTCAGATGGGCATCACCTTCAAATCAACCCTCTTTGACGAAAACGCATCCTGCCACTTTGCTCTGGGCAAAGCCTACACAGAGGCGATTGTCGGTGGCGAAAACATGACAAAAGAGGAACGCGCAGACCTCGGATTCAACGATTCAATGATCCATCTGGATTTCATGGTTGGTGGTCCCGAACTGAATGTGACCGGCTACCGCAGTGATGGTAGCAGCACTCCGATCCTGAGAAATGGCGAGTGGGTTTGACGGTGCCGGGCAACTGAGTTATTAATCGTCGGGCAGTGTGGCCACACTGCCCGATTTCAAAAAGACGGCGTTTAAGTGTTACTTTACTTGCCGTTCTTAATGGGATACAAAGAGACATAGTCCCGGTAGAGTTGCTCGTAATTGCTTTCAGTTTTGTCCAGAGAGTGGGCATAATCGTGAACGCGCAGACTGTCTTCAAGATTGTACTGAATTATATATATACCGATATTGGAACAATGATCGGCTACTCTTTCCAAAACGTTGTAGACTTCATTCAGAATAAAACCATGATCCACATTGCAGGCACCTTCCTTGAGGCGTTCAATATGGTTGCTGGTAAACTTTTTATTCAGCTCATCAATCCGGTCTTCCAAAGGCTCAATTGTAAAGGCACGGCCGGCATCAAGCATTTCCAAAGCTGCCAGAGTGCGTTGTAATATATCTCGCACCGCCGCAGAGTATATGTCCAGGTCTTCCTTGGCTTCAGCTGAAAACTCGGCTACCTTGCCTTTATTCTTACGCGCCAGATCGGACAGATTGATTGAGTGGTCGCTGATGCGTTCTATATCGTTAATTGAATGCATCAAAATGGTAAGCTTATGTCCGCCGCGCTCACCCAGCTTGCCTGAAGAAATCCTGATCAGATATTCAGACAAGGCA
>JAAYEX010000167.1 GCA_012728535.1 Clostridiaceae bacterium
GCGGTAGATTTGCCAGACAATCTTGCCGGTATACGTTGGTTTGATTTCGCGGAATCGGATTCCATCGTTGAAAGGGTTGTGGCTGCAGGATCTGAGGGTACTTTGCTTTCACTGGGGAAGTTGGACGACGTTGAGATAATTAAGTCAGGTCACGAAGACGACATTACAGCCATAGCTTATGGGCACGATGGTTTCCTGGCGGTAGACAGTGGAGGCAGATTTTATGTATCGGGCGACGGGCTTGATTTTACTGAGTTAAATATGCGCGGAACAGGTCCCTTGCTCGATGTTGCCTATCGCTCAGATCCGGGTGGGGATTCCGGCTTTTATCTAGTAGTCGGCGAATCAGGCCAGCTTTATTTAGGGCGGGGCAGAGAATTTGAACAGCTCAGGCTTGGCCTCAGCGGGAGCCTTAATGCTTTGGTAGTACCTGAGGATGGTATAATGTACGCCCTGGGTGATAAAGGATCCGCCTTATACTCACATAACGGTATTGATTGGTTGCAGGATCAAAGTCTGGCTGTGGAAAGCGATTGGATCAGCGGGGATGCTGCTGATGATGTTATGTTTTTTGCTGGCAGCAACGGACTTATGGCGATTAAACGGGGAGACGAAGACTTTGAAATTTTTAATCCGTCACTTCTGATGTCCGTTCTGGGAATTGGAGATGATCTGCAACTATTACCGGATAATAATCCGGATATTGTCTGGCCAAGTTTCCGGGAGATAAGTTTATTTTCTTCTGAACATATTGTTATGATCAGCGAATACGGCAATGCATACCAGTCACTTAATCAGGCATACAGCTGGGAGCTGGTAAACAGTACTGACAGTTCCACAGCTGCTATGAGTACTATGGACCGCCTGCCATCAGGGCGTGTTTTTATTGCAAAGCAGGACGGCAGCATTGACTGGGCAAGCTTTTCTTCCGTATTCACGTTTGCACCGGCCTTTTCTTCCACAACTGTCCTGGCAGGTGATTACGTGACAGTTGATCTGCCTACTCCTGTTTCACTCAACACTGCGCAACTGCCTGATCTTTATCCTGAAAGGGATGTGAAGGATGGTGAATGGCTTATTTCGGGAAAAGCTTCAGCATCTATTGTGCCTTTATCCGCCAGCGGATATCTCGAAGCGTCAGATGAAGTTTTGCCGAAAAACAGAGCAAGGGGAAGCGTTTTACGCCTTGAAAGCGCCAAAGATGAAACATACCTTACTTATCAGGAAAAAGATGCCAGACTGGATCCTAACAATTTGTTTTCCCTGCAGCGCAAAGTCCTGATAAGTGATCAGTTACAGAACCCCATGCGGCCATATCTGGACTTGCGATTGGTCCAGAAAATTGACTCAGCAAATTTGATCACGGCGGTAGAACCTTCAGTTTTTCCATTAAAATTTGATATTTGCCTTGAAGGTACACTAGAGGGTCCTCTGGAAGTCTGGATCTCGGGCTCGGATTTTGAAGTTACTGAAGAAATTGAATTGAAACAGGGCTGGCAGCACATTAATACGTTAATCTTGCTGCCCAGAGCCTTGAATGCTCAGGATCAGGTTTATCTCAATATCGGTTTCGCGGGAGATGCTGTGATCTATCTGGATAATGTTTTCATGGGCCGTACTGATGAATCGCCAAACGATATGTCTGTTTTGGTAAGAAATATAGCATCAGCTGCTCCGGATATTTCTGTCCTGAGATTGTCGTGTGTGCCCATTGGCAAGCCCGGCTACAAAGCTGATTTCTGGGCTCTGCCCGAAGGTGAAACCGGCTATCTTTCGTCCCAGAGCAACAATAATGACCGTCACAATCTAGGCGCAGTTTTGCAACTGTCTGAAGGTATTAATGCTTCACCCTGGCTGGTAATTGATGCACGGGCGGATGAGGAGGAAATTCATAATTTGCTCGAATATCTGGCCGGATCACCCTTATCGGGCTACGGTAAAGTCAGAGCAAACGATGGAGTTCTCGGACGCTGGACTGATGTCTTTGACCTCGTCTATATAGAGCTGGTTGACAGCGCAGACACCCTGCCATCGGATCGTCTGAAAGCACAGCGTGTGGATTGGGTGGTAGAACAATGTCAAAATTCAGCTCTTTATCAGGAAATTTCCAATAAACTGGTTTTCATTGACGGTATGGATTATGAAGAAGGCGGTATCAGGACAAAGGTTGATTTTCATGCCAGCAGCCTTCACAGTGATCAGATCCTGAGAGGGAGTGCGGATTTGGATCTTTTTATAAGCGAATGGCAGCAGTCGCTGCCCAGGCGCACGATAGTAGGAAGTTCTTTCCGACCGGAGTTGATTTCCTCGCTTAGTAATGAGAGCGTTCTGGACACTAATGTACGATTGGCTGATTTGGCAGCCCTGAGTTTATCCGGATTGGAGAGTGAAACAGAGCTGGCTCTCTTAGATGTGGATTTGTTGGATCCCACTTACTATGTGAGAGATAATCCTCGGATAGCACTTCTTGAGCTGGCTGAGCTGCTGAAAGGGGCCAGCGTTCTTGACAGAGCTTCGCGGGAACTGCCAAATGATGAGGCAACAGCTCCTGAGTCATTTTCAGCAACTGAAAAGGATGCAAGTGTTCAGGAAGAAGACGATAATCACAGTCTGTTGCTATTTTCTTTTAAAAAAGAAGATAACTATTTGCTAGTTGCTGTGAATCTGGGAGAAAATGCAGAGCGATTCGCCCTGCGTGGTCTGCCACAAATAGAGTCGGTTGCCCGGAGTAGTTTTGACAGCAAAGGAAGACTTATCGGAGAAAAATTGCAAAAGAGAAACAATACATCCTTTTCAGTCATGCCCCGTGGCATCGTTGTACTTAAGATTGAGATTAGTGAGTAATGGCATGCTGCGGGAAGGCAGCCGGGATAGAAAGAATAATTGAGGAAACAGGTGAGACATGGAGTTGTTTGAGCTATTAAAATCTATTATTTACGGTATCGTTCAGGGAGTCACTGAGTGGCTGCCAATCAGTAGTACCGGACACTTAATTCTGCTGGAGGATTGGCTGCCGCTAAGTGCGGGAACATCCCCTGAGCAGTCGTCGGCATTTTTCTCCTTATTCATGGTGAGTTTGCATCTGGGCTCGATTATGGCCGTAATAGTTAATTTCTGGCCTGAGCTCTGGCCCTTCAAACGCCGAAAAACTTTGGCTGCATCGGGAGTTCCTTTCGATGAATCTTCATACATATCCTTTTTCTCCGATTCTGTTCTGATGAGCAGGTCGCAATTGCGCATGTGGATAAACATCGTGATCGCTGTTATCCCTGCGGGGATTGTAGGGGTGTTTTTTGACGACTTTTTCGAAGAACTCTTTTACAATCCTTTTTCAGTAGCAATAGCCTTGATTGTGGTAGGTGTTATTTTTATATTTATGGAAAACTATATTGCAGGCAAAGAAAACAAAATCACTGAAATTGATCAAATCACCTGGCGGCTTGCATTAATCATCGGTTTATTTCAGGTAATTGCGGCGATTTTCCCTGGCACTTCGCGTTCCGGAATAACAATTATTGGCGGACTCTTGTTTGGTTTGTCACGTCCCCTGGCGGCAAAGTTTACCTTTTATCTGGCTGTTCCTGTAATGATCGGAGCAAACGTGCTCAAACTTTTTAAATACGATGCCGGCATTAACAGCACACAGATATTAATTATATTCGTAGGTATGCTGACAGCATTTCTGATATCCATCTTGGTGATACGTGGCTTGCTCAGATACATCAGAACCAATAATTTCAAACCATTTGCCTGGTACCGCATCGCTTTAGGAGTGTTTGTCCTCGCGGTAGCTTTTGCAGGATTGTTATGATCAAAAAGATTCTGATGTGTTAATGATTGAGGTGAGTAATGACTGTTAATAATAGTGGTGAAAATACTAGGAATTTGATGACACGTGAGCAATTTCTTTCGCTGATCAAGGATTTGGAAATTCCTGACGGGGAAATAGCTGCCGGAACGAGAGCGAGATGGAATAGCTTATGCAAGCCGATCGGTTCTTTTGGCCAACTCGAGTTCTTTCACCAGAGACTTGCAGCGATCGAAGGGACAACAGATCCGGATATTTCACCACGAGCGCTTTTTATTTTTGCTGCAGATAACGGCATAGTGGCGGAGGGAGTTACACAATCCGGACCGGAAGTCACAGCTCAGCTTATGCGCGATATCGTAGGAAGAAAATCAATAATTAATATTATTGCCCGTGATACAGCAACTACTGTTATTCCGGTTAATCTGGGTGTCCGTGATCTGAATGAAGAAGACGGTATAGTCCATGTGCCGATAAGTCCAGATGGCACAAAGAACTTTGCAGAAACCGAAGCTATGAGTGAAGCCGAGATGATGCTGGCCATACAGCTAGGATATGAATTAGCGTCGGAAGCGATCAATAATGGTTATAAACTTTTGATCGCAGGAGAAATGGGGATGGGCAATACCTCGACTTCTACCGCCTTGCTAGCAGCATTGGAAGAGACTAATGCCGCTTCTATATGTGGTCGTGATGCAGGACTTTCTGATGAAAAGTTCTTGCGCAAACAGGAAGTTATCGCAGCAGCTTTGCAAATGCATAATTTGTCCCCTGATGATCCAATGACAGCTCTGCGAACGGTAGGTGGTTTTGATATAGCGGCAATACTTGGATTTTATTCCGCTGCTGCCCTGAACAAAGTGCCTGTAATTCTTGATGGTTTGATTACCCAGGTAGCAGCGGTTGTTTTGAAACAGCTGCAAGCTAATATCAGCCATTATATCTTTGCAGCTCAGAGGACATCAGAGCCTGGCTGTGAATTAGCTCTGCGTTCACTAGGTCTGACCAGCATCCTCGATCTGGATCTGCATCAGGGTGAAGGTGGCGGAGCTTTGCTGGCTTTGCCGCTTTTTGACCGTGCTATCAGCATCTATCGTGAGTCAACAATTTGTGAAGCGAGTGATGTTGAATTTGATGAGCTTTACGATCGTCCGTGATTATCTCTAGGCTGAGCTCAACTAATTTCAAAACTTAGTATATAATACTAAAAGACTATGCAATATAACTGCATGAAGGAGGAGGAAAACGAATGGATAAATATGTATGTGATGTCTGTGGCTATGTTTATGATCCCGAGATAGGCGATCCCGATGGTGATATCGAGCCGGGTGTAGCTTTTGCCGATCTGCCTGAGGACTGGGTTTGCCCGCTCTGTGGCGCACCTAAAGAGGATTTCTCACTCATAGAAGAATAGTTAGACAAAAGAAAACAAAGAAAGCCGACAAGAGTTCGGCTTTCTTTTTGAAAGGGTGAAATATGAACGTCCGAAAAATCAGCGACCATGTGCTTTCGCTGGGCGCATCAGACCCGGGTTTGCAATACTTCGATAAACTAATGCCGACTCCCTATGGAACGACCTATAACAGTTTTGTAGTACGTGGCGAAGATAAAGTAGCCCTGCTTGACCCGGTGCAAAGCGATTCCATCCATCAATTGTTGTCTAACCTGGCTGAGGCGGGAATAGACCACATAGACTACATCTTGTGTTTACATACTGAGCAAGACCACTCCGGAGCAACAGAGCTACTTCTGCAGCGATTCCCGGAAGCTAATTTGGTCGGTACCGCCAAAGTTGCTGAATTTCTCGAAGTACACCTCAACATCCCTGCCAGTGAGGTACAGCTTATAGCGGAGAACGAGACACTTGACCTGGGTGGGTTGGGTTTAACCTGTGTGCCGATACCTTTCGCTCACTGGCCTGACAATACAATGTATTGGTTGGAAGAAGAGAGGATTCTTTTCAGTTCCGACCTCTATGGCAGTCATTACGCAGCTCCAGCTCATAAAGCTGCAGACGAAGCTATTCAGTTAGAGACGACACGCTCATACTATGCTGAAATTATGATGCCCTACAGCAAGCAGGTTGCGCGTCATGTGGCAAAAACCAGGAGCTTGGATCCGGCAATAATCTGCCCCGGACATGGGCCGATCTGGTACGATCCGGATAAGGTCCTGTCACTCTATGAAAGCTATGTTTCAGAGAGAATGGATATCCGCGTCGTCATGCCGGTAGTTTCCATGCATGACAGCACAAAAACAATGGCCTATTATCTGGCGGAAAAACTTGAGGGACTCGGTATTCCCGTAAACATTCATCATCTTGATAATCCTAACCGGGATTTAAGAGTCTCTATGGGCGAGGTGGTGGAAGACACTGTAGATGCTGCCTGCCTGATCATGGCTGTGCCTACTGTTCTGACCGGACCCCATCCTTCAGCCGGCGCTTTGGCTTTAATGCTCAATGCTTTTAAACCTCCATTGAAATATATAGCTTTGATCGGTTCATTTGGCTGGGGCAGCCAGATTGAAAAACGCTTTTATGATCTCCTGCCACAAGTGAAGGCGGAAAGGCTGGATACACTCCTGATTAAAGGCCTCCCTACCAAAGAGGACTATGAACTTCTCGATGATTATGCTCAGATGGTGAAAGAAAAACTGACATCCTTGTCAGAAGAATAGTTTGATTAACCCTTGCGCGTCAACGATTTAATCCTCTTCGAGCAGGGTTTTTATCATAACGGAATAAAACTTCTCCGGATCGCGTCGGAAGGAAAAGGCTGCCTTTCGTGCTAATTCCTCGCTTGGCAGCTCCAACTCAACACTAAAAGAATCACCCCGCTCACTCAGGTGCCGGACCTGGAGCAGATAGGATCCCTTCTCGGTCAGCTTGTAATCAGCCTCTATCGCCTTACGTTTCCTTCGCTCAATATTGGTTTCTGCCAGGTGCTCACTTACCCAGCGACGTACACTTTCCGCTATTTGGTCTTCCAGGGCCAACAATATTTTTTCGCCCTGGATGGTGAGGTAGCATTCCGCGCCACTCCGGGCATCAGTTGAATCAGTAATCAGATCGGTATCCATCAGAACGATCAGTTCAGAAGACTCCAGCCAGTTGAGCGCTTCCGCCAGCATGAAATAGTCAGCTGTCAGAGTACCCAGCGCAGTCTCAATCAGATCGCTGCGTTGTAATCCGGGAGCCTCCCGCAGGATATATAAAAGGTGCAGTTTTTCTCTGGTAATATCCTTGCCATCCATTTTAATAACCTCTTTCCGGAGATGTCTGTCTCTAATAGAAACTATAGATGTCCTGTTCTACGAGACTGATTTCACCTTCAGCATTTTCGTATACATAATCAGTAAAAGTCTCCGCCATCTGCTCAGCGTCGCTTTGGCTTAGTGACGTGTGACTGAGCCCGAGAACGAGGGTCTGATGCACGTCCTGAGACTCAACCTCCTTAATCGAAATATTGTACCGCTTACTCATAGAATCAACGAGAGAACGTTTAACCCTGCGTTTGTCTTTGAGAGACTTTACCCAGGGCAGTTTGATCACAAAACGCATGGCAAGAATAAACATCTTTTCAGCCTTTCATGTCTTTCAGCTCGAAATTCTCGCTGGGGTAGGGGATGGTCCGTCCTTTTTTGGCCGCTTCCAAAAGTGTTAGTACTAGGCTGAGTGAGCTGAGTCCGTCAGCGACAGTTGGCAAATCGGAACTAAGAGCTGATTCCAGAACCCTACCATACATTAGGGTGTGAGCCTTGCCGA
>JAAYEX010000168.1 GCA_012728535.1 Clostridiaceae bacterium
AACCCCATCCTCCTGGTGATATTGGGAATTCTTTTTACAGCCATAATTCAATCTTCCACAGCAGCGACAGGTGTTTTTATCGCTTTTTTGGCTACGGGAGTTATCAAGGATGTAGACCAATCATTTTTCCTGATGATGGGTGCAAATATCGGAACCTGCAGCGATGGCATTATGGCTTCCCTGACAACAAATGCCAACGGCAAGCGCATCGCCTTGTTCCATCTGCTTACAAGTGTAAGCGGGGCTGCAGCATTTACACTCATTCTGATTATTTTCAGAGCGCCTGTTAATAACCTATTTAACAGCATGTTCCCGGGAACCCCCCAATTTAGCCTGGCAACATTTAACCTGATTTACAATTCTCTATATACTCTGGTCCTGCTCCCCTTCCTTGATCCTCTTGTCAAGCTGGTAACAAGGCTGGTTAAAGATAAGAAAGATGAATTGGAGGAACTGACATACATCGATGAACGTTTCCTGGTAACTCCTTCAGTCGCCATAGAACAGTCACTGAAAGAACTCTACGATATGACTCTGCTCGCTAAAGATAACATCGACCGGGCTTTTACCTCATTAATAAACGAAGACCTTAGTGAACGTAAAAAGATTGATGATATTGAGCACAGAATTGACTTCTTAACAAATAAACTGACCAGCTTTTTCATCAAAATTTCGTCTGTTAATAAATCTCCGGATGATGAAAAACTGATTGCAGGCCTCCACCATGTAACTAATGACGTTGAGCGCCTGGGTGACTATGCCCTGCTTATTGCCAGAGAAACCAGCTATATGAAGAAGAATGAGATTAAGTTCACTGATCAGGCAAAAGCTGAACTTGAACTGATTTATAACAAGATCGTCGAACTTTTTGACCTGGGCTTTGATGCTTTTTCCAAACGAAGGACTGATAACTTTTTGAGAATCTCGGAGCTTCACCGGGAAATCCGGGCCCTGATATATTCTACACGCGATGAACACGTGGTCCGATTAAGTTCCGGCTTGTTTCCTGTTGAGTTATCAAAAAGTACTTACTCGGTTCTCTTCTCAATGCAAAGAATTGCTGACCATATTGTTAATGTCGCCTTCTCGATTCGCTCTACTACCGGAAGCAAAAAAGAGGCGCTTAGAACCATTGAAAGTGAAGATATCTGAGTCGTAGCTCAGAATGGTGCCAAGTGTGTGTTTGCTTGACACCGCAATATAAGCGTGGTATGTTATTGAAGCGCTAAAAATCTGGCGAGCTCGTGTGGCGGAACTGGCAGACGCAGCGGACTTAAAATCCTCCGGTCACTTCGACCGTGCCGGTTCGAGTCCGGCCACGAGCACCAAGAGCGTAAATCATCTATACCGCGGAGTAGAGCAGCTGGTAGCTTGTCGGGCTCATAACCCGGAGGTCGTAGGTTCGAATCCTGCCTCCGCAACCAAAGTAAATGCCGTTACCTGATCATCAGGTAGCGGTATTTTTTATCGGTCAAAAGCCAGTACGGTGGCGTTGAAACCCAGATGGTAGGAATACTCGAATTTGTTTGCTATGCGGCGTGCGAGCTCAATTCCTCCATAGGCAAGTGAGCTTTCTTCCTGTTTGGGCGCCAGACTGGAATCGAAAGGAATACCGTTATCCCGAAGACTTATGATGACCTGGTCGTCGGTGAGCCGGACCCGGATATCCAGCCTGGTATTCCTGTTCTTTGCCTTTCCGTGGATGGCTGTGTTCACAGCCATTTCCTCTATGGCAATACCGATCCGGTTGCTGAGGACAGGCGGAAGACCGTTTTGCCTGCCAAAGGCTATCACCTGCTCCGACACACCTACAGCTGCCTCGACCTCCGCCGGAATGCTGACCTCCCACAGAGCGCCTGCTTCTTCTTCCTTTATGAGCAAAATTCCGCTAAGAGGTTCTTTTCGACGCAGCTGCCTGCCTGTTAGGAGGGCAAAGGTTAGTGTCGCAAGTTCGGAGAAGAGATAACAGAGCCAGAAAAGCCTCAAGTCAACCCGGACAAGTATAAAGGCGAATAAGACCACGAAGACAAGACCATCAAGGGTTGCCATGAAGGAAGCAATCTTTTCGCGTCCGGTAGTGGCATAAAAATTCTGCAAAAGAATATTGATGGAATAAAGTGGAAGGCTCAGGGCAAACATCCGGAGGGCAGGAACCATGACGTCCAGATCCTGAGGGGAGACAATTCCAAACCACCCACCCACCAGGCGAGGCCAGGCCAGAAAGAAAGCCGCCATAAGGCTGCTGGCCAAGAGGATGACCCGACTGGCGGTCTTGGCTGTAGCCCGCATGCCAAGGGCGTCTCCTTCACCGTAAAGGGTCCCTACAATGGGCAACATGGCATCCGATGAACTGGTGATGAAGATGGCTGTTATGGCCAGAGCATTGATGCAGACCGCCATGGCGGCCATACCGGGAGACCCCAAAGTCGCCATGATCAGAGAGTTCAGCACGGCAGACCGGAGTAAAGAGGTCCCCTGGTTTAAACCCTTGGGCAGTCCGACACGGATGACATCTCCCAGCCGGGACCGGAGTTTTTTCCCCGGCCACACAAAGTGAAAGCTGCGTTTTTTTGAAAACAAATAGGGCAATACCAGGATTGCACCCGCCAGATAACCGAGGGTGGTGGAAAGGCCTGCACCCGCAATGCCCATGCCCGCAAAGCGGATCAGAACATAATCCAGGACCAGATTAACGGCATTGGCTGTCAGAGCCACCACCGCCGAAGCTCTGGGATTCCCGTCGACACGATGAAATTGAGCCAGACCGAAGGAAAATGAAAGCGGCAGACCCGCCAGCACAAGTGGCCTCAGGTAATCAAGGACCTGATCTTGCACGAGAGCATTCCCCCGCGACAGGGCGACCGACAAGGGTTCAGCAAGAAGAATAATCCCAAGGGCATAGAGGCTAATGCAAATAAGCCCTGTTATCAGGCTCACCGTGAACAATTGATCTGCGGTTTTGTGGTCTCTCCGCCCCTTAACAATGGAAGCCGTCGTCAGTCCGCCGACCGAGAAGAGCAAATGAAGAAGATTGAGCCCGTAGATCACCGGTGCAGTAAGTCCGACCGCTGACAGAGCGACGCTGCCCAGCAGCCTTCCCACAATTATGCTGTCAACAACAGTCGCCAGAGAAACCGCTGAAGACATTAAAAGGGCCGACAGGAGATACTCTCTGAACTTGTGCGTTACCAGCAGTTGATTACGTGCATACATCTCTACCATGGAAATATTATACAGTTTTTCGCACGAAAGAGAACGAATAGATTACGAGTTATTTTTCCTGATCTAATGGTATAGTTTATTTAATAATTGAGATATTTTGTGCGACAAACACCCACTATGCCGCTGATAGAAAGGGTTATTATATGCATAACTTCTTGGACGCCATCCGGGAACACGCCCGGAAAACACCGGACAAGGCCGCCCTCATCTTTGAGGATCAGTCGATAAGCTATGCCGAATTGGACAGAGCAAGTAATGCCGTCGCATCCCTGTTAATTAGGAGGGGCCTTTTGCCGGACACCATGGTGCCCGTCCTCTTTCCACGTGGCATTGAAGCACTGATTGCCGCCATTGGTGTCTTAAAAACCGGTTCCGCCTTTGTCATAGTTAATGCCGATGATCCCGGGGAGAGGATCGACTTCCAACTTAAAGATATAGGAGGCTTTCCCCCGGTCGACAAGGCTTTTCTCTCAGTCTGCCTTGATGATGACAGTGATACCCTTCCTCCCGATATCCGACCTCTGCCGGAAGACCCCGCTCTGGTGGTCTATACTTCCGGTTCGACCGGTAATCCCAAAGGAGTGGTCAACAGCTGGCAGGCCCTGAATCTGGCCCTCGAATCTATGATCCTGGGTCGTAGTGAAGAAGATATTTTCTTATCCACCATGAGCCATTCTTTTATAGGCATAACCGCGGACAGCCTGGTAGCCTTGTATTTGGGCGCGACCCTCCACATCGCATCTGACAAAATCCGGCGAGATGCGGATGCTTTGCTGGAATATAGCAGAAAGCATGCCATCACAACGGCGATCTTGGCACCCCAATTACTTTCAGAAGTCCTGGATAGAGGTCAAGTGCCCATGCGGATCCTGCTGACCGGTTCTGAAAGAGTATCCGAGATTTATAGCGACAGTATCAAGCTTTACTGCCTCTACGGTGCCAGCGAAACCTGTGGCCCTTTTACCAGTTTCCTCATAGACAAGGCCTACCCGACCACACCTTGCGGATTACCGGGCCCGGGCAGCGCTATTTATATTCTTGACGAGGAAGGCCATAGTCTTCCGGCGGGCGAAACAGGAGAGATTTGTGTCAGCGGGCAAATTGCAAGCTGCTATCTTAACCTGCCCGAGCTCAGCAGAGA
>JAAYEX010000169.1 GCA_012728535.1 Clostridiaceae bacterium
GAAGATTTGAATGCTGGACTCGATATCCCTCAAATATTTGAAGAGACCCATCGTCCATTTCAACCGGTATCGATACTTTCATTTCTCTTTCCGGGTATTTTAGTCTGAGATAATCCTGTTCTTCCCATCCCAGAAGTTTTGCGGTTTGATCCAATATTGCTAGAACTTCGTCATATGCATCATGCTTATCAATCATGTTCGTCTCCATGAGAATCCGGAATTTTATTTCCACCAATATTATCTGTAAAAAACATGATTGTATAGTTATGCGTATAATTTCATTAATATGTATAATCTTGCCGGTTGAGCCGGTCAAGCTATCTACACATTCACAAGAGGCTTTAATGTTGTACACATGTTCGCTGACCGGTCATGATGCGTATCTGGCTCAGGTTTTCGTTTTCCGCAATATGCTAGTTGAACTAATAGACTTGGACGATATGTGCGCTGTCGATATTGGCTGTGCCAAGGGACTTTAGATCTTCTTTTGAAGATTAGCAAAATATAAAGGGACCATCCCTTTTGAGATGGTCCCCGATTATATGCAGTCTACTATTGATTTATTCGTTTTCGAGAATATAGGCCAGCGTTTCCTTGATGGCGGCCTCAACATCGTCTTCTTCATAGCCCAGGGCTTCCATAACGGGTTTGGGATCGATATAGAGGGCGCGGTTGTTCATTTCAGCTCCCTTGGCCAGATGGATGCCGTGTTCTTTGCCATGTTCTTTGGCCTCGCGGTCAAGGTTCTCATAGACAGGCATCAGGGTCTCAAGAGGAAGCACAGGAATCTGTGTTTTGCCGCTTTGACCCAGGGCCTCAACCATCATCTGGTAAAAGGTCTGGTACTTCATATTGATACCGCCCAGGGTATAGGTCTTGCGGTGTTCCCCTCTTTCCATAGCTCCTCTGGCTGCCTGGGCTACCTGTTTGACTGTCACCATGGTGGTGCCCCCTTGCAGGGCGGGGAAGACTTCCTGTCCCTTAATCTGGTCGGTGAACATCTTCCAAAGAGGCAGGCGGCCGGGAATGGTGCCGAAGATGTAGGGCAGGCGCAGGCTGTTGACCACCATGGCTCCTTCGCCCTCAGCAAAGGCAATCTCTTCCTGGAGAAGACGTGTCTTCGGATAGGCCTGATCCGCCAACCGGGTTTCCGGCCATCTTTGAGCAAACTCGGAGAAGTAGGAGCCATAGACCACAAAGCGTTGGACCCCACTTTGCCGGGCCAGTCTGGCCAGTCTTTGGGTGGGGCGGACATTGGCCTCATAGAAGAAAGAGAAAGCGGGAGCATCGGGAACAATTCTTTCATCGGCCCCGATAGCATACATAACTCCATAAATACCTTGCAGAAGCTCTAGAAGTTCAGCATCCGTCTTGTCATTGATGTCAAAGAGATGACTTTCCACATTTAAACCCGCAAAGAGATCCTCTGTGGGCATGGGAGGCAGGGAAACGGAGACGACATCGTAATCGTGTTTTAAAAGCTCTAAAGTCGTGTGATAACCTAATAGGCCTGTACCGCCTAAAACCAATATTTTCTTTTTCATGTAAACCTCCTTGCCAAAAACTGGCGTAAAAATTGTCATAGGGTCCGGACTGATGTCTGCATTTGGAAATACTTCTC